>JAIWOJ010000058.1 GCA_020216965.1 Prosthecobacter sp. | reverse complement strand
CCATGCCCTCTACGACAGGGTCAACCGCTTCCAGGTGGCTGGGATTAGGAGCCAACATGATGGCTACCTTACTGCCATCCCGTGTATCGCGCATGGTCTCAAAGCCCAGGTGATACTTCACATCACCATCCCCGCCGACGGTATCGGGCACATAATTCTCACTAAACTCGTAGAAGAGCATCTCTAGAGGCTTGCGCAGAAAGTTCGCCAGCACGCTCAGACGGCCACGGTGAGCCATGCCCATGACAATCTCCCTACCACCCGTTGCCGGCAAACATTCCAGGATCGTTTCCAGAGCGACGAGCATGGATTCACCACCCTCGACGGAGAACCTCTTTTGGCCCACAAAACGGCGGTGGAGGAAGCGCTCAAAGGTCTCTGCTTCAAGTAGCCAACGCAGAGCGTCGATCTGCTGCTCCCTTGCTGGAGTAGGCTCAAAAGTGCGGTTTTCAATGCGCTCTAGCAGCCAATTCCGCACCTCTGGATCATGGATGTGCATGAATTCAAAGCCAGTCGTGCCACAGTAGATACGGCGCAGTTCAGCCAGAAACTCTCTCAACTTCATCGGCTGACCATTGCGAAACATCTGCGTCTGCACCTCCCGGTCAAGGTCCGCCTCAGAGAAGCCAAGAGCCTCAAGGCTCAGTTCCGGGGCGGAAGGGGCTGATTTGCTCAGTGGGTCCAGGTGTGCCTCAAGGTGGCCTAGTGAACGGAAAAGCAGCAGAGCGTTCGTGACGCGCATCCGGAAATTCAGCGCAGCTTCAGAAAGTGTGCCGCCCTCGGATGTAGCACTGCCTGCCGCAGATTGCCGACGCTTCACTAGCTCAGCCAATCCAAGCTCAAAGCCTTCAAAAAAAGCGGCCCATCCGGCATCGACACTGGCAGGATCCTGGCTCCAGGAATGGTATTTGGATTCGAGAAGGTCTTGATTCGCACGAAACGGCAGCGTGGCACTCATGGGGGGTTTGGGGGAGCCTCAGCATGGGCTGGATCATCAGGCTTGCAACTCAGGAAAGGGCTGATTTCTCCCCCTGGCAGAGTACTTGCCTGGATGAGCACTCCACTCCACCCATGGTCCAATCAGATCGTTATGTTTCGCTGCGCCATAGCCCTTTGCCTTTTTTTTGCACTGCATTTGTCTGCGGAGCCGCCAGGTCAGTGGCATGCACCAGACCCTCATGGGCTGCCTTGGAAACATGTTCCAACGGGACTCAGCTTTCCTGCGACGCTCGGCACCCATCGTCTCGCTGGAGAGTTTCGCTTTAGCCAGGGTGGGGGGCTTTTCATCCGCTATGAGAGCCTGGAAGAGCGTTCTCGCGGCGATATTTACTTTATCCCCGTCACAGATAAAGAGATCACGCTTGAGGAGCGGCAACGCCTCATCATGCAGGAGTTGGACCGTGTCGTTCATGACCTGCGCTCCATGGAAAAACAAGGGCGGTACAAAAATCTCAAGGTCAATCCCGTAGCCACAGGAGGAGTCGAACTTTGGGAAAAAGACCCTCTCCCCATGGCAGCCCAACTCTGCGAAATGACGCGCGTGGCGCAGACCCCAAACGGCACGGAGGAAGCAAAGGTCAAGCAATGGACTGGGATCTTGTATATAGATGGTTTTCTTATCACCATACGCCAGATGCGTGGCTCCTCGGGGGAGGATGAAGACGCCGCTGGCATGCAAGCCTTCGCTGGCCAGGTCCTGAAGGTGATCAAGGATCCTCCGCTGCGCCGTGGCGTCGCCGGTTTGATTGAGCGTTACTTAGAGGATCCCTTCTCCGAGGATAGCGTCCAAGCCACAGCCGCTGTGCTCGCCTACCTGAAAGGTGCTCCCGATCTGCCAATCAGCATCCCCGAACATCCCGTGCAGGATTGGCTAGAGATCTGTAAAAAACAGGCACCTGGCACAGATGAACATCTGTTGCGCGCCTTCATGCTCGGTGCCGCTCGGCAAGCATTCGCAGGCGGGAGTGCAAAAGAGTGCATCAACGCAGGGGCAGTCCAGTTTGCCAAAATTTACCGCGCCCTTTTGGGCAAGCATCCTGAGCTCAACGTGCCTGGCATCGACGCCTTTCTAGCAGCAACTGCCGAGGGCAAGGGAGGGGAGTGGCTGCTATCTTCATCCCTGGCTAGATAGGAAGACAGCTTGCCGAAACGCGCACTCGACTAGCGCCTGCCAACTCTTGGGAGCGCTACAAAACAGTGCGCATAGATCGCAGTTCACGAGAAGCGCGACATCGCGGTTCTCATACTTTGCATTTTGATGCTTTAACAATGGTTGGTTCTTTAGCATCGAACGCTTTATCTAAGAAAAGTCCAAATCATAAAAATGATGACGATTAAAGGTGTATATACGCCGACTATGTCTTGGGTCCGCTGATGGTGTGAGTCAAATACCTAGGATAATTACCAAGAAAAGGAGGAAGCCGTTAATCTTAGGGAGTTGGGATGACATGACATTTATAGATGCCCATTCACTACCCGATTGCTGAAGTGGAATCATTTGAGATAGCAATCACCTAGAGGCAGACTTTCTTTCATGGCATGAAATGCAAACGATGGTTGCTTGCTAGTGTTTTCATGACCCTCCTGTCTGCCGTGCTTTGGCTTGGGAGCCATTTTTCAACCCTGGTAACGGGTCGTTCTTTCATGCAGTGGGTTTCATCACTTTTTCCTCCAGATCAATCGGTCTCACTCAAATATCCACGCCCACCTTCTCCGGCAGTTTGGGATGCCTGGACAGCCGAGCAGCGCTTGAAGGATCTGGATCTGCGTGTGCGCCCTGTCTTGCATCTAGAACTGTGTCAGCGTGGGTTTTCGCCTGGTAGCCGAGTTCTGCTAAGAGCTTTCAAAAATGAGCGCCAGCTTGAACTCTGGCTCAGTAGCACACAGGCAGGGCAGAGTGACTGGCACCTATGGCGTCGTTATCCAATCGCCGCTGCTTCTGGCACTCTGGGTCCGAAACTGCGTGAGGGGGATCGACAGGTGCCTGAAGGAAGCTATGCGATTACCCCATCCCTACTCCATCCCGCTAGCCGTTACCATCTAGCGATGAATATCGGCTATCCAAACGAGCAAGATAGGCAGCTTCAGCGCACCGGCAGTTTTATCATGATTCATGGCGGTCAGGTCAGTGTTGGCTGCTTGGCGATGACGGATCCGGTGATTGAGGAAATTTATCTGCTGGTTGCTGAGGCTCTCGCAAAAGGACATCCGGAGGTGCCTGTGCAGATCTTTCCCTTTAGGTTAAACGAAGAAGCTCTAGCCCAGGCAGTGGATCATCCCTGGTATGATTTTTGGCGCGATCAATTATTGCCTGTTTGGCGTGATTTTGAGGTCAAAGACTGAAGTCGCTGGCTGTGAAGCCGCATCAAACTTTACTCCGATGCGGGCTGGGTTGAAGGTCAGTCTGATGTCGGCTGCCGCTTCACTCTGCCCCAAAGAAACCGCCTAGTTTGCGGATGCGTGTGGGGTGGCGGAGTTTGCGGAGGGCTTTGGCCTCAATTTGGCGGATGCGCTCGCGGGTGACGCGGAACTGCCTGCCGACCTCTTCTAGGGTGCGCCCTGCGCCATCGACGAGGCCAAAACGCTGCTCGAGCACCTCACGCTCACGGGCGCTGAGGGTATCGAGCACATCTTTGAGCTTGTCTCGCAGGAGATTCATGGCGGTCAGCTCCATGGGGTCACGGGCTTCTTTATCCTCAATGAAGTCGCCAAACTCGGTATCGCCGTCGGTGTCACCTACTTTGGCCTGCATGGAGACGGGGGTCTGAGCCATACGTAGCACTGCGTTGACGCGCTCGACGGGCAGGTGGATTTCGTCGGCGATTTCTTCGGGGGTGGGGTCGCGCCCAAGCTCTTGGACGAGCTGTTTGTGAACTCGCATGAGCTTATTGATCGTCTCGATCATGTGAACCGGGATGCGTATGGTTCTGGCCTGATCGGCGATGCTGCGGGTGATGGCCTGGCGGATCCACCAGGTGGCGTAGGTGGAGAATTTGTAACCACGGCGGTATTCAAATTTCTCCACAGCACGCATGAGACCCATATTGCCTTCCTGGATGAGGTCGAGGAAGGAAAGGCCGCGGTTGGTGTATTTTTTGGCGATGGAGATCACAAGGCGTAGGTTGGCCTCAATCATCTCGGTTTTGGCACGGGTGGCCTCAGCGACGGAGCGGCGGATTTTCTGGACGTTGTCACGAAACTCCGCTGCACTCATCCATGCTTCTTTTTCAAAAGTCTCTAGAGCACGCCGTGGCTCTTGCCGACGCGGATGGGTGGTGGTCTCTGCTTCTAGGCTCTTGAGTTCCTCCATCTTTTTCTCCATCAGGGCGGTGAAGTCCTCGCTGATTTTCTGTTTGAAGAAAAATTTGGCGCAGAGCTTGTAGTAGGAGGCACGGGCTGCATCAAAGGCCGCCTGCGCAGATTCTTTCTTCTTTTCCGGCGCGGTCTGGATGGCTTGATGGAGCTCAGTGCAGGTTTTTAGCTGTGCATCTGCCTGAGAGATGATCTGGCGGAGCTTTTTATAATAGAGGTCACGTTCTTCAAATTTGCGGTCGATGACCAATCGGTCAAAGCGTTCGCGCCCTGCTTCTAGATTGCGAGCGTTCTCAAGGTAGGCGGCGGCGACGAAGCCCATGCGGTGCAGAAGCTCTAAGGTCTCTGCCTCTGCGCTTTCGATGCGCTTGGAGATTTCGATTTCTTGCTCTCGGGTCAGGAGAGGTACCTGCCCCATCTGCCGGAGATAGAGGCGCACGGGGTCATCCAGGGTATCCAGCCGGGCTGCTTCATCCTTGGCTGCTAGGGGGCTACTGACTTTGGCGGTGGAAGCTGCTGGACCGGCTGTCAGCGCTACGCCTGCGTCCGCAGAGTCGGTGATGCGAATCTCCAGGGAGCGGAGGCGGATGATGACTTCCTCAATCAAGTCTGGGGTGACCATGCCTGCGGGCAAGGCGTCATTCAGATCATCCCAGGTGAGGTAATCCTGCTCTTTGGCTTGGCGGATGAGGCTACGCAGGCGGGATTGGATTTCAGGTGCGTTGACGTCATGAAATACGGTTGGCACCTGCACGATGCTGACGGCATTCTTTCGTGGCCGCCCGCGCCCGCGTTTGACGAGTAGGCCGTCTGGCGTGATGAGCGGCACCGGTGCCGTTGGGGGCTGCTCTGTTGCCTGATGTTTGCGTGGACGTCCGCGGCCCCGCTTCGGTGGTTGTGGCGGTTGAGTTGCCACAGGCGTGGGGGGCGGCTGCGCGGCGGGAAGGTCTGCCTTGGGTGGGCTGGACTTCCCTTTGGGGGAGCTGGTTTTTTTCTTGGGACGCACGGCCATGGACTGGCTCAGGGGGGCGGGAGGGTAATGGGGTGCCGACTATCCTGGAGTGCTGCCCGCGGTCAAGATGTTCTTCGGGGCTATCGATGCATCAATCTGGCTAGGTGCTAAGGAAAAGGCAAAGCTTGTTTAGGACAGCGCCACGGGGGTGCGCTATAAAACGGGTTCAAGTATGACAAAGGATTCCGAAGCCCCTGAAACCCCGGCCTGGGTGAGCCTGCTGGCGGATTTCATCGCTGCCCACGAGGGGGTGGAGGCGATCCGCGTGGATGCTGCTGCCCGCCAGGTGCGCCTGGCGACGCTGGGCCCGGTGGATGCCGTAGCTCTCCAGGCCAGGTTGAATGAGATGCTGCGCCAGTTGGATGCTGCCGCACCGGCCTTGGCGGCAGGGCAATCCGCCGCGCGTGGGCTCACTGTCTCTCAAGAGGCTGGGCGCGTCACTTTGGCAAAGCCGGCATGTCCTACGGCACCGCGTTTCTGGCAGTGGCGTGAGTTTGAGTGGCCTGAGGCAGAAGAGATGGAACGCCGCAGTGAGGAGGAGTGGCGAGCACTGGCGGTGCAGGCTGCGATCTGTGGGCTAGCGCTCGGGGCGGCATGGTTGTTGCAGAAAACGGTGCCGCAGGTGCCAGCCACGCTGGTGCGCGTTCTCTACACCCTCTCCATGGTCAGCGGTGGCTGGGATGCGGCTAAAGACGCCTGGGAGCACCTGCGTGAGCGGCGGCTCGATGTGCACTTCCTCATGCTAGCCGTGGCGGCCGGTGCTGTGGCTGTGGGGGCCTGGGAGGAGGGGGCACTGCTGCTCTTCCTTTTTTCGACCTCTGGTGCGCTAGAGCACTACGTCCTGCACCGCACGCACCGGGAGATTCATGCTTTGACCAAGGCTGCGCCTAAGCTGGCGCGCGTGGTTTTGCCTGATGGGGCTACTGAAGAGCGCGCGGTCAGCCTGCTGCGTGCGGGGGATGTGGTGCAGGTGCGCCCGGCAGAACTCTTCCCCACAGATGCCACGATCACTCGCGGGGAGACGGCCGCAGATGAGTCCACCTTGACGGGGGAATCCGTGCCTGTGGATAAAGCGGTGGGCGCATCGGTTTTCGGCGGCACGCTGAATCTCTGGGGACTGGTGCAGGCGCGTGTGGAGCGGCCTGCCACGCAGAGTGCTCTGGCGCGTATCATCACCCTCATTCAGACAGCGCAAAAGATGCGCGCGCCTAGTCAACGCTTTACGGACCGTTTTGGCACCGGCTATACCCTGGCCACGCTAGCGCTGGTGGGCCTCATGTTTTTTATCTGGTGGCTGGCTTTGGGCCTGCCTGCATTTTCTAGCAGGGCAGGGGAGACCTCCGCGTTTTACCGCGCGATGACTTTGCTGGTGGTGATGAGCCCCTGCGCGCTGGTCCTCTCGATTCCCTCAGCGATCCTGGCTGCCATCGCTTGGGGGGCGCGGCGCGGGATCCTCTTCCGCGGCGGTGCGGCGATCGAAAAGCTGGCGGAGGTGGATACGGTAGCGATGGATAAAACCGGCACCCTCACGGAAGGGGATCTGCGTGTCACGGGTGTGGAGAGTTTTCCCCCCGGCCAAGAACGGGAGGTTTTGCGCCTAGCTGCCACGCTGGATGCGCACTCCAATCACCCCATCGCACGCGCCATCACACGTCATGCCCGCGAGGCGGGCCTGCAGCCCGGATCCGTCAGCGCCATCCAGTCCCTACCAGGCATGGGGCTGCGTGGGGAGACGGACCGCGGTGTCACTTATGCGGGAAGGCGCGAGCTCATGCAGCAGGGGGACTTCTCCCGCTGGCTGCAGGATGTGCCTGAGGCTCCCCCTGGCATGACGGAGGTCTGGCTGCTGAACACGGCCATCATGGGCCGCCTGCTTCTGCAGGATGAAATCCGTCCCGGCAGTCGCGCGGTGCTGAAGCGCCTTGCTGACGATGGCCTCATGACTCTGATGCTTACCGGTGATCGCCGTGCGGCAGCGATCCAGGTAGCGCGGGATCTTGGCGTGACAGATGTGCGCGCTGGGTTGCACCCGGAGGACAAGGTGGTCGCCATCCAGGAACTCACCGATCAGGGTCGCCGTGTCGCCATGGTGGGGGATGGGGTCAATGACGCGCCTAGCCTAGCTGCCGCCCATGTCAGCCTAGCGATGGGGGCGCGTGGCAGCGATGCCGCTCTGGAGCAGGCCGATGTGGTGCTCATGCAGGATCGGATCGAAAAGCTGCTCTCCGCTCGGCACATCAGCCTGAGAGCTAGCGCGGTCATTCGGCAAAATCTGATCCTCTCCCTTGGCTCCGTCGCTTTGATGGCCATCGCGTCTCTCTTTGGCATCGTGCCGCTGACGCTCGGCGTCCTCACGCATGAGGGCAGCACCGTCTTGGTCTGCCTCAATAGCCTTCGTCTTCTGTTTGTCAGTGAGCCCTCCGCAGTTACGGAGACGGGGGCCAGCCCAGTCGATTGAGCTGCTGCTCTTGGCTGGGGGACCAGGCATCTGCATTGGAGTAAAGCTGCCGTCTAGCTGCCTCACGGATGGCCTTTTCCATGGGCGACCTGCTGGCAGCGAGCTTTTCCCACAGCTCCAGGGTGTCGCTGTCAGCTCGTGCCTTGGCGAGCAGCGCTGGCAACTCAGATTGAGTGGTAACGTCAGGCGGTGGATCAAGGTGCAGGAGCACGAGCAGGCGCAGAAGACGCGGATCCTCCTTGGGCAGTTCTGGAGTATCCCCGCTGAGCAGCGCTTGATTTTCCGGCCATTGGCTATCGTGGACCTTTCTTAAAAAAGGCTCCAGGTCTGCGCTTTCCGCACGGATTTGCTTTAGCTGCTCAAGCACCCACGCTTGTTCAGCGCTCGTGGGGGGCGATGGGATGGACGATGGCGCGGCAGGCGGCTGCTCCATTGTCATGCTTGCTGGCTCCGCCCTTGCCCCAGTTCGGACGTTTTTTTTCAAATCATACGGGCCGACCCAAATCAGCCCTGCCAGGGTTGCCGCCCCAAAGAGGCCGCCAAAAAAGAACGGCCACGCATTCAGCACCATGATCGGTGGCTCACTAGCAGGTTCGTGGCTTGCGTTTGGGAGGGTAGGAGACGTATCCCTGAGCACATTCGCCAGGAGTGGAGAGGTTGGCGGCGGCTCCTGTGGCGTGGATGGGCCTGCCTCCCGCGTCACCTCGGGCTGAGCCTGCCTCTGCTCATAGAGCTCCCGCAATGCGGCTCGCTCGGTAGCAAGCTGCTGGGCCAAATCCCACCAGGCCGCAGGCACGATAGCCTGAAAAAGAGACAGCCCTTCTTGCCCGGGCTTCAGGTGGTCCGCTAGCTCTTGCAGTG
>JAIWOJ010000057.1 GCA_020216965.1 Prosthecobacter sp. | reverse complement strand
TGCTAGCAGGGGATCCTGCCGTCGTGGCAAGGCAGCGCACGGACTATGCTGAAATTGAGTCATCGGTGGCGGCGATCCTCGACCCGCGCCTGCGTGAGCTATGCTCCCTCTTCCTTGAAAAGCACGGAGAACGCTTCAGGCGCACGGCGGCGGCTAGGGAGCACCATCATGCCCGCCGTGGCGGCCTCGTGGAACATGTGGCGCAGATGATGCGTAGCGCCCTCGCTGTGGCTGCTAGCTACCCTTACCTCAACCGCGATTTACTCGTCGCCGGCGTGCTTTTCCACGACTGCGGCAAGCTCTGGGAAAACGCCTACCCCGAGCAAGGCTTCGCCATGCCTCATCACCTCCACGGGGAGATGCTAGGACACATCACCCTAGGAATGGAGCTGGTGAATAAACTTTGGCGAGACTTGCTCGAGCGGCCTGAAGCAGCGGACTGGCCCCTGCTGCAGCCGTCCAACGATCAAGTGCGCCTACACCTGCTGCACCTCATCGCCGCCCATCACGGGGAGCTGCCATACGGTCCCCCTGCACGGCCCAAGACACCAGAGGCCATCGTCCTGCACCATGTCGATAACATGGATGCAAAACTTGAAATGCTGCGCCGTGGCTACGAAACCGCACGCGAACTCTCCCCTGGCATCTTTGAGCGCTTCCGCCCCTGGCCGGTGAACATCATTGCCCCCCTGCCCTGCCTCCCCGAGAGCCCACCCGCGCCGCAGCCTGAGGCTGAGCCGACTTAATCGCCTAGCTCAAACATCCACGACCTTGCTCTGCACAGCTTGCGCGGCCTTCCACTGCTTATATCGATCCAACTCGCGCTCAATGAGCTTCAGGCAGAAAGCCACCACCGTCGCATCATCCAGGTAGCCAAAACCGAGCAGAATGTCTGGGATGACATCGGCGGGATTCAGCACATACAGCAGAGCCAGTGCCCCCGCACTGATGACCCAATAGGGCACCTCACGGTAGCGCCCTGCCCAGTAGTCCTTCACCAATTCCAGGATCAGACGCGCCTGTTCCACCCAGCGCTTGAGCTTTGGCAGCTTGTCCTCAATGTCCTGCGCACGCTGGCTGACTTTGGCGATATCGCTATCATGCTGGTTTTCAGGGGCGGCCATAGTTTGCGGAGGGTGACTCCCATCCTTACGGCAAGCAAGCTCCAGACCATGCGGAAATCCAACCCATGGCAAATTTCCACGCCCTTCGCCCGCAGGTGATGCAGCGACAATGGCGACTCCTTCGATCGCCTTACCACTCCAGCCAGAGTTTGCGCTGCTGAAAATCAAACGTCACCCGATAGTCGCGCAGAAAGCCGGAACCTACCCTCGGGATCCCTGGTGAAATGTCCACCCGCGCTCTAGGATACCTGGCCCCTAGCAATTTCAGCGAAGGTAACATGATCGAGCGCAGCCGAGCCTGATCTGAGGTGACTGCGCCCCCCACGGCCATCAACACTAGACCTTTGACCACCTGCCCCTGGTCTTGCACACCTAGTTTTTTCGCAATGGCTTCATCGATTTCAATACCGTTGAATGAGCCCGTGTCCACGACCGCCTCCCAGCTCACACCACCACTTTCCAGGGTGATAAAGGCCACCCCATCCCTGAGATGAAACGGTGCCTGGGAGATGCGGGGTCCGCGGGGGCGGTAACCTAGCCCAAATCCAAACACTGATTGACGGGAACGATAATCCACCGTCAAAAAGCTGCACCAACGCGCCGCAAGATCAAAACCCAAGATATTCTCAGGGTAGCTCGCCCCCTGACCATGAGACTCAAAGGTGCGCACAAAGCATGGCCAGGAGGGCACCTGCCAGGTGCCGATCGTCAGAGGGCCTAACATACCCACCAGCCCCGGCTCCGTGCCCACCACGCCGATCATCGTCGCCTGCACCTCACCAGCCTTTACAGTTGGCACCCTAGCTTTCGCCGCACTGCGCGCCCCCATCACCAACCGCGCGGCTCCGGTATCTAACATCATGCGCAGCGGTTGCCGCCCTGGGCCGAGAGCCTGGATGACGGGCGTGTTCGCATGAAGAGAAATCGGCACAACCACGGGACCGCGCGGCAGTGCAGCACGCACCTGGGGCTCCACCCCAGAGAGCCTACGCAAAAAAACTTCCCGAGACTCCGCGTAACGAGTTAGCGACTCCATCGCGCGTGCTGGCACAGGAGCGTGGCTAGGCACCGTGCGGCAGCCTGCCACCAGCAGCAAAAGCAGCCCATGGAGCACAAAGACAGACGGACGCATGGGCAGCCGCAGGTTCACAGAAAGCGCTTCATGCGCTCTGCCACGTCTTTTTCCAGCCTGCGCACATAGCCCAGAGTAAATTCCTGCACATCGAGTTGGTCATCCTGTGCGAGGGGTGTCAGGTCCATGGCAAAGGTGAGCAGACTGGTGTTATCCGTGGTATGGGAATCAAAATACGTCGCATTGGCATGGCGCAGCCCTTCTTCGGCGAGGTCGTAGCGCTTCCCACCGCTAATCTGGCTATCAAAAACCCCCAGCAGCGGGCGCAGCAGGTGAGGGTATTTATCGACCCACAGCATCGCTTTATCCTGCGTGAGCAGCCAGTCCAGCTTCCGCCAGACTTCGCAGCCATAGACCTTCTTTGGCCTCATTTCCGGCGGGAGCGCGCGGATCGCCTCCAGGCAGCGCAGAAAGGTGGCCACATGCGTGTCGTGGCGATCACACGGATTATGCACATATAGGGTGTGCGGCTGCGCATGTTCCAGGATGAATTTGAGGTCCGCAACGACGGAGGCGCGGTTTGCTTGCTTCACATCATCACTGGGGTAGCCCAACTGAATCATCACACTGTACTCGCCTACAAAAGCCGCCTTCCGCTGCTCCACCAGACGCACCTTCTGCATTTCTTCGTCCGTGTAATCCGCGTAGGGCCCTTTGCGCGGACTGCCTGCCCCATCCGTCACTACCACACCACCAAACCACTGGTCGCCGCTATGGAAACATTCGGTGATGCCATGGTAGGCTGCGATCTCAAGATCGTCCTGATGGGAGACAATGCCCAGGTGCGTCACCCGATGCAGAGCCGTCCAGGGGTCCGTATTGTCAGGGATAAAAACGTCGTTTTTCGGATGGCGGAAAGTCACAGGCTTTGGATAAAGCTCACAATCGCATTTGCCGCAACTCCTCAGCAGTCCGCTTTTTCGCAGACCACTAGGCTTACTTTCCCGGCTTCATCAGATAAGCAAAGAAATCTTTCAAGTCCGCCTCGCTCATCCCAGCGGTGAGACCTTCAGGCATTAAGGAGATGGGGGAGGCTTCCAGCTTCTCAATGTCTGCTTGTTTGATTGCGGTTTTGTTACCCGCCATGTCCTTGATAACGATGCCTTGGGCGTCCTGCGCATCCATGAGACCGGTGAGGATTTGACCACCCTTGGTCTTCACGATGTAGGCACCAAAGCCCTCGCGGATTTCGAGGCTGGGCGTGAAGAGGTTGTCCAGCCAGAAATCCACATTGGCCCGATCGTAGCCCGTGAGGTCAGGGCCGATTTGCCCCCCCTCTTCAAAGAGCTTGTGGCAGATGGCACAACGCGCCGTGAACTGGATTTTGCCTCTCTCTGGATCACCAAGACCGGTTTTGAGCACGGCCTTGATGCGTTCAGCCTCCTTTTTCTTCTCCGCTGTGGGTCCGGTGGCCAGCAAGCCCTTCCAATGCCTCTCAATGGCAGCATCAATTTCCGCGTCCTTGTGCAGGCTGAGCTGGCGCACGATGTCGATGGTGAAATGCTTCGCGGGCACCCTCCACTCGTTCACAAAGCTCATCAAAATCTGCGCCCATTCTTTGCGGCCTGCCATCACACGCAGCGCATCCTCGCGCAGCGCTTTGTCACCGGCGATCTGGCCTTCGTAACCGAGCAGGAGGGCCTCGGGGATGCGTTTGTCGTCAAACTTGGCTGCCGCCTGCAAGATGCCGCGTTTGAGGCTGGGAGCCGCACTAGATTTCAAAATGGCCACCATGGGCATCACGGCGTCTTGCTTGCCAAGTTCCGCCAAAGTCTTCGCGATGGCGATGCGGGCGGTGTTGGTCGCCTTGGTGTCGGCGAGCAATTTCAGAGCCTTCGCGAGCGCATCCGCGTTTCCGCTGCGCAGCGCGAGCGTGAGGTCGCCGCCGCTTTGCTTGGCCATGTAGTCGTTGAGGGCCTTGGTGAGTGATTCCGGCAGTTTGGGCACCTCCGCGCCTTCAAAGGCCGAGGCGATACCTGCGATGAACTTGGCGCGCAGGGCTTCATCGTTCGTGAGTGCGAGCAAGTCAGCGCAGGATTGGAAGTTTTCCTCGCCACCGGCCAACGCGTAGCGTTTCGCGAGCTTTTCGGCGAGGTGGTCGCGGAAGAGCTTAGTTTGGAGAAAGGCGGGGTCGGCTTTGAGGAAAGTGAAGACGGCATCGCGTTCTTTTTCAGCCTTCGATTCGAGTGCCCACCAAGCGAGGAGCGGGAGGTGGCCGCTTTCGTCTTCAATGTCGCCAGCACGCAACAGGTGCAAGGAACCAGCGCCGGGAAGCCTCTTCGCGGAAGCGAGGATCTGAGCGCAGACCTCCAGATGCTTTTCTTCGGTCAAAGTGGGAAGATTTTGTTTTTCACCGGCCATCTTCCAGGCCCAGCGGCGGATATAAGGATCGTTGGAGGTGGTAGGCAGCTCTTTGATGACTCCCAGCGCATCCAGTGACCAGATGGACTCCAGTGACATTGGTGACTGGGCGAGCTTGGGGGCGAGCTCTTGCAGATTTCGCCACCCGATCTCCAGCACCGCCTGCTTCCGGAACCACTCGTTGGGATGGCTCAGGTAGCCGAGCAGCTCCTCACCGCTCGCTTTGCTCAAATCGAAGGGCTTCAGCTTCGGCGCACCACTCGCGGGCCTGACGCGGTAGATTCTTCCGCTGGTTTTGTGCCAGTCATCGACGGGGCTGACGTGGCTGAGGCGCGTGTCATACCAGTCGGCCATGTAGAAACCGCCATCGGGGCCGACGCCGGCCCAGACGGGGCGGAACCAGCGGTCGGGGGTGCTCAGGAGGTTCTCTTCATCCTTCGTGCGGAAGGTGGAGCCGTCGGGGAGGCGCTGGCTGACATAGACGAGGTTTTGCAGCGCGTTCGGGGCGATGATTTTGCCCTCGTAGGCACTGCCGAGCAGGCCGCCTTCATACACGGTGAAGGCCTGCGGGAAGCGTTTGTTGTCGCCCTCGTGACGCATGTGCTCGAACCAGCCGAAGGCATAGGGATTGGTGAGCGGGCCGTGTTTGCCCCAGCCTTTGATGCCATAGCTGCCCTGCTCGTAGTGCATGCCGCGGGTGGCCCCATTCGTGCCGGAGAAAAGGCGGCCTTTGCTGTCGAAGTCCAGGCTGAAGGTGTTCCCGCCGCCCTCGGCGTAGATTTCGAAGGTCTTCTTCTTCGGATGGTAGCGCCAGATGCACTGGCCTTCCCATTTCACGTTCTTGGTGTTGGCGCTGGAGACGTTGCCAGTCGTCGTGCTGCCATTCGCGCCGTAGAGCCAGCCGTCCATGCCCCATTGCAGGCTGGTGGCGACGCTGTGCGTGTCCTCAAGCCCGAAGCCGCTGAGTTCCACCTCCGGCGTGTCGTTGTCCGGCTTTGCATCAAAATCAGCGTCAGGATAGCTGAGCAGATACGGCGGATTCAGCACCCAGATGCGGCCCATGCCATGGAGGGCGGCGCTGGCGATGTTCAGGCCGGTGATGACGTCCTCGTGCTTGTCGAAAAAGCCGTCGCCATCGGTGTCTTCAAAGACGGTGATCTTGTCGGCCCCCTTCTCCCCCCGCGGCGGCGGCAGCGGCACCTTGTCAAACTTCGCACGGAGATGCTGGTCGTAGCTGACGATTTTCAAACCGGCCGGGAATTGATACTGCCGGTACATCGTGACGTAGAAGCGGCCCTTGCTGTCCCAGGATCCATAAAGGGGCTGCTCTACCACCGGCTCGCTAGCCATGAGGTCGATGGCGAGGTCGGGGCGTAGTTTGAATTGCTTCACGGCCTCCTGTGGCGGCGTCGGGGGCGTGTCATCGCGCATCACGCCGCGTCCAGGGCGTGTCTCCATGATCTTTTTCACTTCCTCATTTCCAGCCACGTCATCCGGCTTGACGTTTTGGGCATGGGCGAAGCTCAGAGCGAAGGGCAAAGAGCAAAGGAAGGGCAAAAAACGGCACATGGTGAGGATAGGATTACGGACTGTGCTCCAGAATCCAACGAGGGTTGATGACAGGATGTGGTATTTGCATCACGGGCAGACGGGGGAAGGCAGAACGTAAAACGCAAAAAACCCGGCTGACATGGGTCAGGCCGGGTTGAGAAAAAATTGGTAATGGCTGGGTCAGGCCTGCTTGGTCAGGGCTCCAACCTTAAGCGCCAAGCGCCCCTTGAGACGGCTGGAGGTATTTTTGTGGAGCACCTTGGTTTTGGCAGCTTTGTCAGCGGCAGAGGCAAACTCACTCAGGCCAGCCGCAGCAGCTGCGGCATCTCCCTTTTCCACGGCAGCCAGGACTTTCTTCCGCAGAGTGCGGATGCGGCTTTTCACAGCCTGATTGCGCACAGTGCGCGCTTGGGTGCGGCGGATGTCTTTTTCGGAGGAGCGGATATTGGCCATAAAAGGGGTCTGCGGAAGGGGCGCGGGATTTAGCCCACATGCCTAGAGCTGTCAAACGGGGATTCTGCTCAGAGTCCTGCGGCTTTACGCGCCTCTTCGAGGCTGCGGATGAAACGGGCACGCTCCCCGGTGGTGTCAGTGACACGGCTTTTTTCAGCGATGCTGAGAACCGTTTGGTAATTGAGGCCAGGGCTTTGGTGGTCGCCGCGCAGAAGGGCACCAAACCCGATCAGAGCTGCCTCGTAGAGGAAATCATCCCTGGCTGCAGTCCAAGCCGTGCCACGATCTAGCACAGCTAGCTTGGCCGCACCGCTGAAGGGGCCGGGGCTAGGCAAGGTGAAGCGGCCTTTTTCCAGGGTCACGGTGGCTAGGGCACGTCCGTTGCGCACGGCTTCGTCGCCAGCAGGCAGAAACTCATACCAGAAAGTTTGCACCCCAGCGCTGTCCATCTCTGCGGCAGGCGTGCTGCGCTGGCCTAGGCGGCGGAATTCACGCACCAGACGGCGGTCAAACGCGACCTGGAGAGGAAAAGAGGCGGTTTTGTCGGCCAGCGCCTGGGAGGGGGGGAGCTGGATGGTGATGCGCAGGAGGCGGGTATCTGCATTCCAGGGACAGGAGGCCACCTCAGCCCGCCAGGCGTGAATGTAGATTTCTTGCGCAGGGCGGCGCGGGGCGGCTTCGGTCTGGGCTTTAGCCGCTGCGGAGATGGGAGAAGCGAGCACATTCCCAGGCTGCGACTTCCGCTGGGGCGGGAGGATATCTGCCGGACGGATGCTGACCTCATCCACCTCCTTCTTTAGCGCTGGGGTAAAGGCAAGATTGCTATTGGGCCTCAGCAAGAAGGGAGCGGGTGCTGCTGGCGGCGATTTTGGCAAAGGTGCTGGCTTGGAGGCTGGAGGCTGATCAGGTGCTGAGGGAGACGCTGACACCGCTGAGATGACCTCCACAGGCTGTTTTTCTACAGGCGGCGGAGCTTCCACCAAGGCTGGAGCCTCTGGAGCGACCGTTGCGACCGCGTTGGAAGGAGTGGGCGCCATGGGATCAGGCGCGGGCCGTTCATTTCTAGCCGCAGGAGCGGAAACCTGGGTCGGGGCGGGTGTCTCGACCTGGGCTACGGTCTCCATTACGGGGCTGATCGGATGCTCCTGTGCCTGCCTGCCCCCCAACCAGTAGGCCATGCCTGAGATGACAAGCACGGCGGCCATTTTCCACAAACCGGCAAGGATCGGGCTAAAATGACTCTGCGGACGATGTGCAGGACGCCTCGGCTGCATGGGAACAACACGCCTGGGGAGGTGGGCAGGGCGTAGCACCGCGTGCCGTTGATCGGGGTGCAGACGGTCCTGGCAAATCGGGGCATGCTGACGCAGGGCATCGGTCACGGCCTCAATTTGCTCAAGCTCAGAAACCGCAGCAGGGCACTGGGAGAGCAGACGGTGGATTTCCGTAGCCTGGTGGGCGTGCAGTTCTCCCAAGGCATAGGCAGTCAGCTCGGAGGTATCGTTAGCAGGGCTTGTCATAGTTAGAAAATTCAGGTGAGGAAATCAGTGGGAGCGAGGAGCCAGTTCGCGATTCAAAAGCTCGCGCAGCTTTTTGATGGCCATGTGCATGATGAAACCAACATTGCCGACGCTGAGTCCTGTAATATCGGCAATCTGCTGGTAAGAGCAGTCATGCATGAATTTGAGGCGGATGACCTCACGCTGGTTGGGGCGCAATTTCTCCACCAGATCCCAGATGCGCTCATAAAGCTCATGGGAGACGGCATTTTCACCGGGGTCTGGGTCATGACTGATGGCAAGACCGAGAGCCTCTTCATTCCCCAAATCAAGCCGCTGGTCTTTGCGCAAGACATCCAAGGCCCGGTTGCGGCAAACGGTGAAAAGCCAAGCTTTGAGATTATCACGGACACGGTCTGGCTCAGTAAGATAAAGTTTGAGAAGCGCATCCTGGACCACCTCCCGAGCGCGCTCCACATCCCCATGCAAAATGCCTGCGGTGTAGGCGATGAGGCTGCCCTCGTGCTGGTCCAAAGCGCGCCTGACCAGGAGGGTGGCTTCTTCAGGCTGAGGCTGGTGGTCAGGCATGTGTTCACTTTCGTACATCGTGAACGGGCGGGGAAGCGTTTTGTTAGAGCC
>JAIWOJ010000056.1 GCA_020216965.1 Prosthecobacter sp. | reverse complement strand
AAACCCGCGCCTCCCAGAGACATGCCAGCGAACAAGAAACCTGCGCCCAAGGCTCCAGCCAAGCCCGCCAAAAAGGCACCAGCCAAGCCTGCCAAGAAGGCTCCAGCCAAGTCTGCATCAAAGGCAGCAAAAGCGCCTGCGGCCAAGAAGACCAAGCCTGCACCGGCCAAAAAAGCAGTGAAGGCCGCAGCCCAAGCCAAAAAAGCTCTCCCCGTGAAAAAAGCGGCCCCAGCCAAAAAGGCCCCGCCGCCAGCCAAAAAGTCAGCCCCAGCCACGAAGCCAGCCCCAGCGAAGGCACCAGTTGCCAAAAAAGCTCCCGCGAAAGCGCCGCCTGCGAAGCCAGCCCCCAGCGCCCCCAAACAGCCCACGGCGGCCAAAAAAGTAGCCACCAAAAGCGCGCCACCGCCCGCCAAAAAGAGCCCCATACCCGCCGTCAAGGTGCCCGTGGTGAATCGCCGCGCCCCCAGCGCCCTCGAAGACGGCATCACACTCGATAGTCCTCCTAAAAAACCCGTTCTCCCTGCCGCATTCCTCAAAAAGGCAAAGCAGAGGCTCGTCGAACTCCGCGACGTCTATCTCAACGCAGCAGAAGGCGTGACCAATGAAAATCTGCGCAATGCCGACAGCAACGAATCCGCGTTTGGGATGCACCAGGCCGATGCCGGCAGCGATGCTTATGATCGTGACTTTGCCCTCAGCCTACTCGCCAAAGAGCAGGATGCCATTTATGAAATCAACGAGGCTCTCAAGCGCATTGAACAAGGCACCTACGGAATCTGTGAGATGTCCGGTGAACTGATTCCTGAAGAGCGCCTCGAAGCACTGCCATTTACCCGTTTTACCGTCGGTAGCCAGGCCAGGATCGAAAGCGAGCAACGCGGTGGACGCTGGACGCGGCCCGTGCGCTCTCTCTTCGGCCTGGATGAATCCGCAGACGCTGAGGATGACGAGGATGACGAGGACGCATCAGACAGCTCCAGCTCCTCAAAAACAAAGCAGTCAGCCAATGAGTCCCTTGACTTCAGTAAGGAATAACCTAGCCTCTCGCTCCATTTTTTATGCCTAGAGAAATTATCATCCTTGAATGCACCGAGGCCAAAGCCGAGGGTAAGCCCACATCTCGCTATGTGAGCACCCGCAACAAAAAAAGCCCTCGTACGCCCGGTCGCCTTGAGAAGGTAAAATTTAATCCCTTCCTCAAACGCCGCACCCTGCATCGTGAGATCCGCTGATCGACAGGAAGCCCCTTTTACCTACGACATCATGCAACCTAAGACCACAGAGAGGCTCATCTCCCTTCGCAAAAACAACCGCCGTATGCCCCGCCGTCGTGCGGACATTCCGCTGGATAAATTGACATACACCAATCCTGACATCCTCCAGCGCTTCCTGACCGAGACTGGCAAACTACAGCCCCGCCGTGTGACTGGACTTCCCGCTTGGCTGCACCGCAAAGTCTCCACAGAAGTCAAGCGCGCGCGGGCAGTGAACCTGCTTCCCTGAGGAATCTTCGGTTTATCCAAGGCCATTTCTATCGTAAGCTATCCCGCTGTGGCACTAGCCTCAGCGGGATTCCTTTTTCCACCCCATGCCTGTATCCAAGCTAAAAGACACTCAGAGCGAGCGTGATGATCGCGGTTTGCCTATCGATCGCGTTGGCGTTAAAGACGTGCGTTTCCCCCTACGAATTCGTGACCGAGACCAAAGCACCCAGCACACGGTAGCTACGGTCAACATGGCTGTGGATTTACCGCATCACTTCAAGGGCACGCACATGAGTCGTTTCCTGGAGGTGCTGCATGCTCACGGGCGTGAGTTGACGGTCTCCAGCATCGCTGTCATGCCCAAGGAACTCATGGCCCGTCTCCATGCTGAAAAAGCCCATATCGAGATGCGCTTCCCTTACTTTCGTGCCAAACGTGCTCCCGTGAGTGGTGCCGAAGGCTTGCTTGATTATGGCGTGATTTTTGAGGTCAATGCCGAAGGAGAAAAGATCGACTATGTCGTGACGGTGGAGGTTCCAGTGACCACGCTGTGCCCCTGCTCCAAGGCGATCAGTGAACGTGGAGCCCATAATCAAAGAGGGCTTGTCTCGCTATCTGTCAGATTCCGCCAGCCCATTTGGATTGAGGATCTGATTGAGCTAGCAGAATCCTCCGCTAGCAGCGAGCTCTACAGCGTCCTCAAACGGAAGGACGAAAAGGCAGTGACCGAACGTGCTTACGACAATCCTGTCTTTGTCGAAGACCTTGTCCGCAGCATCGCCGTCAAGGCAGGCAGACATAAACTCATCAAATGGTTCAAAGTGGAAGCGGTGAACTATGAGTCTATCCATAACCACAACGCCTGGGCTGTGATCGAAGGCAAAGTGGGCAGGGAGTAAATCCCGTCATTATCATCCGTGATCTCTCACCTCCACAGGGGAGCGCCCACACCAAGCCTTAAAGGCTCTGGAGAAATGCGCCGGTGACTTGTAGCCAAGCTCATGCGCCACAGATTTGACCTGCACTCCGGGGGTGCGCAATTTCACCATGGCTTGACTCATTTTCAGACGCACCAAACATTCCAGCGGCGTCTCGGTATCGTAGCGTTTGAAGAGGCGCGTCATGTAGGCTGCGGAGACGTGACAGTGACCCGCAGCCTGGCAGACGCTGGCTAGCACTGGATAATTCCGCAATAAATGCCCGCGGCAGCGCAGGTAGGTGGAGTAAGCCGGATCGTATCGAGAGGTTGCACCCTGGCGCGAATCCGCGCATAACACGAGGGCATATCCCAGAGCTGCACGTGCTGCGAGCACAGAAGACGGGCTGGTTCTCAAGGCATGGTCGATCACCTCCTCCATCAGGGCAGTGACACGGCTCGCGTCCATGACACGGATCAGAGTTCCTGGTTCCAGAGACAGGCTCGATAAAACTGCTTCCGCTCCTGGTCCGGATAGATTGAAAAAATACTTCACCAGCGGATCCGCCTCTGCTGACTGGATCACATGAGGCATGGCTGGCGAATAGAAGAATGCATGACCGGCTGAAATCTCCAGACGCCGCCCCCCTAAGGTCAGCCAACCAGAACCTCGGGCCACAAATTCAAAGGCGGTAAAGGGCAGGCTTTTGCGCTCAATGATAAAATCGGGCGCACACCACTCACAACCACCCGCAACTAGAGCCCAAGGCGGAATCGGCTTCTCAGCAAACTGGCGCTTCCATCCAGTAAGATAAAAGCGCCGCGTCCTGAGAACCTGCGTGGAAAAATATTCCGCTTGGTTCGTGGCAATCATGCTATGGCAGGGCCGCTCAGGGTCGGCTGGCATAGCGGAGCACCGCAGCCAGCTTGGCACGCATGTCTTTACGCTCCACGATCATGTCCACGAGGCCATGCTGCATCATGAACTCCGCCGTCTGAAAGCCTGGCGGCAGATCGGCATGAGTCGTCTCCTTGACCACACGCGGCCCAGCAAAGCCGATCATGCACTTTGGCTCAGCGATGATGATATCCCCCAGTGTGGCAAAGCTAGCTGTCACGCCGCCTGTGGTTGGATGGGTTAGCACCGAGATGTAGGGAAGCCTAGCCTCAGCATGGCGTGCTAGTGCCCCACTCGTCTTTGCCATCTGCATGAGGCTCAGGATGCCTTCGTGCATTCGTGCACCGCCAGAGGCTGAGAAGACGATGACCGCTTTGCGCTCCGCCGTGGCTGTTTCAATAGCGCGAGTGATTTTTTCCCCAACCACACTACCCATACTCGCGCCCAGAAAACGAAAGTCCATGATAGCCAATAAAACAGGGATGCTCTCAATATTCGCGCGCCCGGTGACGACAGCTTCCTTGAGGCCAGTCTTACCTTGGTAGGCACGCACCTTGTCCACATAGCCCTTAAAGCCCAGGGCATCCACCGAGTCGATTTGCAAGTCCATTTCCTCAAAGCTTCCCTCATCCACGAGACTACTAATCCGCTCACCACTACTGATCGTAAAGTGGTATCCGCATTGCGTGCAGACGCGGAGGTTTTTTGCAAGGGCTTGCTCAAAAAGGCTCTCCCCGCAGGAAGGACACTTTGTCCACAGCCCTTCGGGCATGTCTTTTTTCTTCTCTCCAAGGTTATCGATCGAGCGCTTTGTAAAAATTCCCATGTTGGTTGGTGCTTGCCACCAGGCGGGCCTCTTTCTTCCATTCCCCAGCATGGACTGCCAATCGGGCGGCTAGACACCCGTCCAGCCTGGATGAAATTGGTCCAGCCTAGCCGGACATACAGTCAGACTAGCCACGCACAGCGGTGATGACCACCACTTTTTGCACCCCAGCCTGAGTCCGCAGCACACGGGCGCATTCATGTGCTGTGGCGCCCGTCGTCAGCACATCATCCACAAGCAGCACGTTGGCTCCCTGAAGTCTTGCCTTAGCACGCCAAGGGGGCAGCCAGGCATTTTTCAGGCAAAAGACACCTCGCATGTTCACCAGACGTTGCTTTCGGTTTAGCAATGCTTGGCGCTGCGTGCGGTTCACACGTCGCAGAGCCTGCAAGGCTGGGATGCCCGTGCGATCAGAGAGCTGACAACATAGCTCCCAACTCTGATTAAAACCACGCACAATTTTCCTAGACCAGTGCAATGGCACAGGCACCAGCAGCCACCGTGATAGATTCTCCTGCACTAGCCTAGGGTCTTCAAGGGTGGCTAGCATTGCATCGGACAGGGCACCACGCAGGGATATATCTTTCCCGTATTTGAAGCGATGAATCAGATGCCTCAGTGGACCTTGTGCTTTGTATGCTGAAATTGCAAAGTCGAAGGCCATTCGACGGCCCGCGCAGTTGGGGCAGGTAAAGGCATGATCGATTGCTCCAGAAAACGATTCTCCACAAATCCTGCAGAAAGGAGGCGTGATGCGCTCCACCTGGACAAGGCAGCTAGGGCAGAGCCAAGCATCTAGCCCCGAACTTTCTGGTTCTGCTGCTAGGTTCTTGTCGCAGGCACGACACAGGGGCGGGTAAAGCAAGCGCAAGCCTTGAGAGATAATCTGAGGCGTTTTTTCATACCTCAGGTTCTTTAGCTTGGCGGCAGCAGTTTGGAACATGCTGCCCATGTCGCGGCTAAGCGGGCATTGCGCAAGTCTCTGCCATTTCAAGCTCGCTGGAGAGCACTGATCTCCGTATTGGCTTGACGAAGCCGTGCCGAGACCTCTTTCAGCAGGCTTTGCAGCAGTTTAATCTTCAAATGAGGCAATGCGTCTGATAGGCCGGTGAACCAAATGCGTGTAATGACCAAGCAGGTCACATGATCCATCGCTGCTACATCTGCTGAACGTGGAGAATTGTCTAAAAAGGCCATCTCTCCTACAGCCATTCCAGCAGCCAGCACATCCACGCGGCGCTTCATGCCGCTTTCCTCCATGATCTGAACTTCCACATTTCCCTCCAGGATGACATACATTTCTTCGGAACTGTCACCGCTGCGGATGAGTAGATCACCTGGTTTGAAGGTGCGCTTCTCCAGTTCACGCTCTAAAATTCGCTGCTCACCCTGCGTGCAGGTTTGGAAAATAGAGCATTCCCAAAGTTCAAGTGCCCTCGCGGGTCGCCAACTGGCCCCGGTCACAGACATCAGTAGCGCGTCTTCACAAGTCTCCAGAGCTGCATCTACTGTGGCAAAGATCGAAGTAGCTGGGACACCCGCTTCCAGGAGGCGGCTTGTCAGACTGCCCGGCTGGCAGATGACGACTTCGACGCCTGAGGCAGATAGTCTTTTCCTTAAATCAGCCATGAGCTTGAGGCTCACAGAATTGGCCGTTACTACGGAGCGCAGGTCGAAGATGAGATGCCGACAGCCTGCATTGGAAAGCTGAATGGCATGGCGCATGACGGGTTCAAAGGTAGCAAATATCAACCCGCCTTGGAGTTCTAATACTTGGATGCTGGAACCATGATTTTTTAGTGTCTCACGAGCCTGGCCTGGCAATCTCCTTCGTGCGCTAACCTCACCGCCATGGTAGGATAGCCGCACGGCCGTCCTTGGTGTGGCTGTGGGGTTCATCATGTGCAGCGAAAGCTCTCGGGTAAGATCCATGCACACTTTGATGCCACGCAGGCTATTTCCTTGAGCATCCAGGGGAGGGGAAAAGACGCCGATCCCCAACTGTCCAGGTAAGACAGCGAGGATGCCGCCCCCAACCCCACTTTTTGCAGGCAATCCTACACGATAAATCCATTCGCCTGACCAGTCATACATCCCACAAGTCGCCATCACGCCGAGGATGTTGTCTACATACTGGGCTGCGATGGCACGTTTCCGGGTTAGAGGTTGCACACCTTGGTTTGCCAAAGTGGCTCCCATGAGTGCGAGGTCGCGACAGGTCACACGGATGGAGCACTGTTGAAAGTAAGTTTCTAAGGTCTCATGCGGATCTTCCTCAAGGATCTCAAAGTTCCTCAAGAGCCAACCAATGGCGCGATTGCGGTGGCCTGTCTCGCTTTCGCTGCGATAAACGACCTCATCAATATCCAATTCTCGCCCGGCGATTCCCCCCAGGTAGCTTAACAATCTTTGAAAGCGAGTCTTTCCATCTTTGGTCAGAACTTGGCCACAAGTAGCAATCGCGCCGGCATTGATCATTGGATTAAAAGGAGTACCCGTGCCTTCCTTGAGGCTGATGGCATTGAAAGCCTCCCCCGAGGGCTCCACGCCAATTTTTCCTAGCACATATTCCTCTCCCCGGTCCTCTAGCGCCAGACCGTATGCCAGAGCCTTGGAGATCGACTGAATGGTGAATGGCTGGCGCGTATCACCCACCTCATACACATGCCCATCACGGGTAGCGATGCAGATTCCAAACCATCGCGGGTCCGCTTTTGAAAGTTCGGGGATGTAGTCAGCGACATGACCATCCATGACGGATGCATAACGGGCATGAAGTTTTTCCAGATACTCTTGGATGGGAGAGAGCATCCTAGGAATTAAGGCAGGAAATGTGCCATTATTAACATTTTCTAGGTTCTAGGATTCATCTGCATTCTCCGTCACATAGCCTTTGATTGACGCAGCCCGAAGCTGGGGGAAGACAATCACTGTGAATCAACTTTGTATCATAGACGCTATTGGCCCCTTTTTCCGAGGATATGACAGGCGCGTCATTAACTGGTCGAAAATTCCTTGGCAACATGCAGGCCATCAAGGACCGGCCTGGTGGGAGCGTGTGTGCCAAGAGCTGAATGTGCTAGCCCGCCAGGCGTCAGCCTGGGGCTTTAATGCAGCCTCCATCGATGATGTGGCACACTTAGCCGATCATGAATACCTGGAGCCTGAGGTCCGTCAGCGGATTTCACGCTATCGAGTGGAGATGGGGAAATGTTTGCGTGTGCTCAGCCAGGCAGGCTTGGCAGTGCATGTCACCATGGATGTTTTCTCCGCGACGCCTTGGCTGCTAAAGCGTCTGCGCATCGCCCGGCGAAGTGTCAATTCCTACCTCGCTGAACTGCTAGATCGATTCCTAGCGGATTTTCCAGAAGTCGCGGGTGTCATCGTCCGCATCGGAGAATCTGATGGTAAGGATGTCAGGGATGATTTTCACAGTCAGCTTGTGATTAAGACTCCTTATGACGCCAGACATATGCTGGAAGAGTTGCTACCAGTTTTTGAAAAGCACGGGCGCAGGCTCATCTTCCGCACTTGGACCGTCGGGGCGTATCCTATCGGTGATCTCATGTGGCATCGTGAGACTTTCGCGAAAGTGTTTGGCGGCATCACAAGCCAGGCACTGGTGGTCTCCATGAAATACGGAGAGAGTGATTTTTTCCGCTACCTGCCACTGAATCAGAACTTCTTTCGCACACCGCTGCCTAAGATCGTAGAATTACAGACACGGCGTGAGTATGAAGGATGCGGTGAGTATCCAAGCCCTGTGTGCTGGATCTATGAGCAGTATGCACGGGAGTTGCGGCAAGCAGACAATGTCATCGGGTGTATGGTTTGGTGCCAGACGGGCGGATGGGTGCCCTTTCGCAGGCTGGCCTTTTTAGATCCAGAGGCGGTATGGACGGACTTAAATACCTACACTACCATGCGCGTGTTTAAGGACGGTTGGCTGGTAGAGGATGCTGTGCGTGCCTTTGCTTCTGAGCGTGGACTGAATGATCCTGATGCGCTGATGGAACTGCTGCGCCTGGCGGATGAGTGCGTGAGAGAGCTTCTTTACATCCAAGAATATGCTCGTCAGAAACTTTTCTTCCGACGTGTGCGCATCCCTCCGATGCTTCAGGTATATTGGGGAAACATCTTTGTCTCCCATAGTCTGCGGCGGTTGCTGCGCTTTTTCGTTCGCGATGCAGACGCCGCCTTACGCAGTGCGCGCCGCTGTCTAGATAACCTGGAGCGCATGATGCCTTTAGCACAACGTGTTGGGCTGCCGGTAGATGACATCCGATACATGGCAGACACTTTCTACATCTTGGCTCTGAGCCGAGAATATTACTTTGCAGAGGACGCTCAGGATATTGAATCTCGGCTGCTGGAGGCTAAGGCCGCTTACAAGGCCAAATATCCCAAAAAGGGACTGCGTGCCCGCTACCGTGTGAAGACGGACTTTAAGCCCCTCTTGCTCAATCCGAGGTATCTCGCGTGGGCTGTCGCTTTCCTGATGCGCCGACAACGAGGTTACCGGGTGGTGGACCGGATCATCATTCTTAACGGTCTATCACTGATCTACCGCGTCATCGCTGCCCGTCGGCCGCATTGGATACCAGGTTTTGCCTCCAAGAGTGTCATGGGCGTCGATGTGGTCTTCAAATGAGAGCCTTGATGGACAC
>JAIWOJ010000055.1 GCA_020216965.1 Prosthecobacter sp. | reverse complement strand
GTCCATTCACAGTGATGGAACCTGAACCGGGAAGGATGCTGACGCGGGCGATGCTAGTCTTGCGGCGGCCGGTGGTAGTGGCGAGGGGCTTGCTCATGAGCGTAACGGTCAAAGAGGTAGATTCAGGCGATAGCGAAGGCTTTCGGGTTCTGGGCCGCGTGAGGATGCTCTTCACCAGCATAGACCTTCAGTTTGGTCACGATCTGATTGCCAAGACGGTTGTGTGGCACCATGCCTTTTACCGCGCGATGGATGAGCAGCTCAGGACGGCGCTGGCGGACTTTTTCGGCGGTTTCGCGCTTCTGATTGCCGATATAGACACCCGTTTTGCTGGTATAGACCTTCTGAGTTTCCTTTTTGCCAGTGAGCTTGACCTTGTCAGCGTTGATCACCACCACGAAGTCACCTGTATCGACGTTCGGAGTAAAGGTCGGCCGTGTTTTACCGCGAATCAGATTGGCTGCGGCAACGGCGACTTGGCCCAGGACTTGGTCCTTGGCGTCGATGATCCACCACTGGCGGCTCACGTTTTCAGCTTTCGCGGAGAATGTCTTCATAAAAGGTGCTTGGGAATGGGCGCAACTGCTTCACGAGCAGATGTGCCTGGGGGAAAGAGGGCCGCGAGAATAGAAGCCGCAGCCAAGGTGTCAACCGGAAACTAGGGTGAATCCTCGCGAAATTGTGCGCTGACTCAACCTCGGTTTTAGCGTGCTGCGCGCCGTGCTAAGAACTCCTCGGCGAGGGCGCGGTAGGCCGTGGCCCCGCGTCCGTTGGGCTCATATTCGATGATGGATTTTCCAAAGCTTGGAGCCTCACCCAGCCGCACGGTGCGCGGGATCACCGCGTTGTAGATGATTTCGGCAAAGTAGTTCTTCACATCGCTCACCACCTGCTGCGCCAAATTGGCCCGGCTATCGTACATGGTCATCACGATGCCCTCGAGGAGCAGGTTTGGATTGGCCCCGCTATCGCGGATCTGCTGCACGACGCCGACGATTTTGCCCAGCCCCTCGAGGCCAAAATATTCGCATTGCAGGGGCACCAGCAGCTCATCCGCTGCTGCCAGGGCGGAGGTCATGAGCACGCCCAGTGAGGGAGGGCAGTCCAGCAGGATGTAATCAAAGTGGTTGGAGGCACGCAGTGGCTCGAGCACTTCTCTCAGGCGGCCGAGGTGATTGCCACCCTGGGCTAGCTCAATCTCGCACCCGGCGAGTTCTTGGTGGCTGCGGATGATGGACAGGTTTGGCAGCCGGGTGCTGCGGATGGCCGTGTGGGGGTCAGTGCCGAGCACGAGGGCCGTGTAAAGGCTGCCCCCATCTTCCTGGGCTAGGCCCAGGCCGCTGGTTGCGTTCGCCTGTGGATCGAGGTCAATCAGCAGTGTCCGCACCCCCATTTGGGCTAGGCATGCAGAAAGGTTGATGGCCGTCGTGGTTTTGCCGACGCCTCCCTTTTGATTGGTGATCGCAACGATTCGCATAAGTCTGTTGACCTGAGTTTGAAGAGGAACCATCCACCACGCCAGAGAGAAAAATGGAACTCACAGAGAAATGGCTAGGCGAGATCGGCGGCTGGCAGGCCATGAAAGCTGCGCGCAGTCTTGTGGATGGCGGTTTTGTCACCGTGCAAAGTGCTGAACCAGGGCGCATCCGCGGCCTTGCAGGAGCCGGGAAGACGAAATTTGCCAGCGGTCTAGCTTTTACCTCCCGCACGGATGTCACCAATCTCTGCACCTGCCCAAGCGCCCGCCGTGGGCTGATCTGCGAGCACGCTCTCGCTGTCGTCCTGGCCCACTTGCGGGGTCCAGTGCCAGACAGGGAGACAATCAGACCATCAGACACGGAGAAGAAGCCCAGCGCATCTGCCCCTTCTCCCACCCTCCCTGTCTCCAAGTCTCCCTGTCTCCAAGTCTCACACACGCCCCTTCGCGTCCCAGGCCACTATTTTGTTTTCCTGCCGGAAAATCTGCTCACCGGCCAGCTTCGTGAGCCGGTGGGCGTTTATGTCCGCTACCAGCCTGGGGAAAAGGAGCCGGAGGAGTCCCTGCTCGCTGCTTGGTTGGCTGAAAAAGGCGTGCGTTGCCAGAGTGCCCCGCTTTCGCTACCCACTGCTGCGCTGGATGATTTCCTGCGCGCGGCTGCCGAGCATCCCCGCGTGATTGCGGGCAAGCCGAGCGGCGGCGGTGTGCCCCTTAGCATCGCCCGTGAGCCCGTGCGTCTGCTTCTCACGGCTGAATCTCGCCCTGGGGACAAGGACGTGCTCTTCCGCCTCGCCAGCGAGGATCAGCGCCCGCTCTTTCCCCAGCGCCCCAAGGCTGCCTGGTTCTGCCGCGAGACCCAGAGCCTTTTCCCCATCCCCCAACTCAGCGCCGACTGTGAGCAACTCCTCCGCGATCTTCCCGCCAAACGCCCGCTGAAGTGGCTCATCCAGCACCGCGATGCGCTCAATGATGCCTTCCAGCTTGATCTGCGTGGTGCTGGCCTGGCGCACTTTCACTGCGCGCCCGTGCCCTGCCGTTTCACGCTGCACCTGGATGGCTCCCTCCAGGCCGTCGAGGCCACCCTCCGCGCGAGCTTCGGTGGCAAAGATTGGCTCGTGGGGGAAAGCGGCCCCCGCTGTGCTGCGGAGAGCCTTTTCCCGCTCGAAGACACGGTCACGCCCGGCCTTTTCTACCTGCGCAATGAGGCTGAGGAAGCCCGCCTCATGGCCCTCCTGGAGTCGCTCGGCTTTCAGATCTCCATGCGCGTCGAGGCAGGCGGTCACAGCCTCATCTGGAAGCTCGGGAAACCCGATGCTGTCCTGCAACTCTACGCCACCGAGTTACCACGTCTGCGCCGTGAGATGCACGTTATCGAGGGCGAGCGCTGGAAGGCCGCCACGCGCGGCGTCGCCCGCATCACCCCTCAGATCCAGCGCCGCGATGCCGACGACGACCGCCGCAGCGGCAGCGGCCAGGACTGGCTCGCCATGGAGTTCGCTTACACGGCTCCAGATGGCTTCCGGCTCCCACGCGCTGAGGTTCTCCGCCTCGTCCGCAGCGGCCAGCGCAGCGTCACGGCGAAGAACGGCAAGCGTTACCTGCTCGACCTCGCCAGCGTCGAAGAATTTGAGGACACCCTGCGTGATGTGCCCCTCCAGCTCACCGCCGATGGCGCGCGCATCAGCGGCCTGCATGCCGACTACTTCCTCGGCGGTGACGAGGCCAGCCCTGCCAAGCTCACCGAAGAAGCTCCCTTGCTTGCCAAGCTGGGCGACCTCGGCCCGAAGCTCCGCCCATACCAGTTGCTTGGCACCCGCTGGCTCGTCACCTTGGCCGAGACCGGGCGCGGGGGCGTCCTTGGCGATGAAATGGGGCTTGGCAAAACGGTGCAAAGCATCGCCGCCATCGTTGCTCTAAGGGCATCCAGCCAGGATGCCGCTGCCCCCGTTCTCATCGTCTGCCCCAAGAGCCTCACCGGCAATTGGCGCGCTGAGTTTGAAAAATTCGCCCCAGATCTGCGCATCGCCGTTTCCCAGGGCAGCAACCGCGCGGGCCTTCTCTCGCGCCTTGCCGAGCATGATGTCATCATCACCACCTACCAGCTCGCCGTGCGGGATCAGGATGTGCTTCAAAAACAGCCCTGGCAGCTCGTGCTGCTGGATGAGGCCAGCTACATCCGCAATCCCGATACCGATGCCGCCAAGGCCCTCCGCTCCCTGAAAGCCCGTGCCCGCCTCGCCCTCACCGGCACGCCCGTGGAAAACAGCACGCGCGACCTCTGGTCCATCTACCAGTTTGCCCTGCCAGGCTATCTCGGCAGCCGAGACAACTTCAAAGAACGCTTTGAGCAACCCATCCAAAACGGCCTCGACAGCCCCGCCGGGCTCGCCGCCAGCGACCGCCTGAAAAAGCTCCTGCGCCCCTACTTCCTCCGCCGCGCCAAGCGCGAGGTGCTCAAAGACCTGCCTGAAAAAATCGAGCAAGTCCTCTGGTGCGAGCCCTCCGCCGCGCAGGCCGAGGTCTATCGCCGCGTGCTGGAGGAAGGGCGCGAAGAGATCAAAGCCGCCCGCAAACGCAGCGGCCAGGGTGGGGCCAAAATGACCATGTTCACCGTCCTGCTGCGCCTGCGCCAGACCTGTTGCGATCTCCGCCTCACCGGCCTTACCGGCGATGCCCTCAAGGGCCTCGACCCCGACGATCTTTCCGGCAAATGGCCCATGCTTCAGGACAAGCTCGACGCCATCCTCGATTCCGGCGGCAAGGTGCTCCTCTTCAGCCAGTTCGTGCAGTTTTTGAAACTCGTGCGCGCCAAGCTCGACGCCGACGGCATCGACTACGGCTACATCGACGGCTCCAGCAACGACCGCGAAGCCCAGGTCAAAGCCTTTCAGAGCGATCCCAGCCGCAAAATCTTCCTCATCAGCCTCAAAGCTGGCGGTTACGGCCTCAACCTCACCGCTGCCGACCACGTCATCCTGCTCGATCCCTGGTGGAACCCCGCCGTCGAAGCCCAGGCCATCGACCGCGCCCACCGCATCGGCCAGCAGCGCGTCGTCACCGCCTACCGGCTCGCCTTGCGCGGAACGGTCGAGGAGCGCATCCTGGCCCTGCAAGCCAAAAAGCGTGGCCTCATCGAAGCCACCCTCGACGAACAAAGCCCCCTCATGACCGGCCTAGCAGAAAATGAACTGGAAGAGCTGCTAGGATAAGCACGGACTCTACCTAGCCCAGAGGCCAAAGACCCCCGTGATCTCGCCCCGCCGCTGGGAATCTGCCAGACACTTTGAGAACCGGTCTAACGTGAGCGGGTGGCTTTGGCCTTCTTTCGGGCTGCGGACTTTGCCTGAGCTTTTTTCGCTGGGGCGCGGTTTCTGGGGATTTTAGCCGCTCTTTTTTTCACGGCTGGGCGCTTCACAGGCGGGCTTTTAGCCACGGCTTTGAGGATCCCGGCGACACCGCCCTCTCTCTTCAGGCGCTCCAGCAGCATTTTCTCGCGGAAGGCGATGGCTTCTTGGAGCACCGCGTCATGCGTTTCTTTAGTGTAGCGATAGACTTTGGAGACGGTGCGGCCTTTTTCCGCCCGGACGGACACGGCGATCAATCGGGTGACTTTGCCCTTGGCAGATTTGTATTTGCGGTAGGAGATGCCGACGTGGCCGCTTTTGTTCTTTTTATTGGGGGTGTGGGCGATGCGGCTGGCCTCGAGGGGGGGCATTTCAGCGAGCATGGCATCCCGGTAGGCTCGCGCGGCCTTGAGGGAACCCTTGACGCCACCATGGAGGCTGTCGGAGAAGTGCTTGGTGTGCAGGGAGCCCTCTCGGGAGATGCAGACCTGGAAACCGTGGGTTTGTTTTGCTGCGTCAGGCCGGGTATCGATTCGTTTGATGTTGCGTTCGGAAAGGGGGTTGGAACGGCGTCGCATGTCGGTTGGCTAGGGGGAACGGGAGGGTTTGTAAATGCAAATAGGTTTCCGCCTTGGAGGGTGCAACCTGAAATTGCCCTGATATACATGGTAATGACAAAAGGGAGCCCCCTTCTGTTCACTGATCCTCTTCCGCCAGCCGAGCTGCCTCACGCTTGAGGATGCGTCCGACGCGGTGCTTGGCCAGATAGACCTGCGCGGCATTCACCCCTAGCTCTTTTTTCACGCGCTCAGGGCTCCAGCCTTTGAGCACATAACAAGAGAAGATCTGAAACTGCCGCGGGGAGACCAGGGCGCGCACGCGCCGGAGGGCGATGTCCATGACCTTGTCTTGCCATTCTTTATCCCACAGCTTCTCAAGTGCCATGCCGTTCGGGTCGGCGCAGCGCTCGATGGGGGCGGTGCGGCGCTCCTCCGTCTCGTCAAAGTGCAGGTCGGCTTCGCGGCTCTGCTGCTTTTTGCGGCGGCGGAATTGATCAAGGATGCGCCAACGTGCCTGATTGAGTAGGAAGGATTTGAAGGAGCCGAGGCTGGTATCGAACTTTTTCTTTTGGAGGTTTTTGGCAACGCCGATGAAGGTCTCTTGGACGACGTCATTGGCCTCGTCATCGCTGAGGCCAGATTTGCGCGCGACGTGAAAGACGAAGCTGGAGTAGGTACGGTAAAATTCGTCCCAGCTCGACCAGTCAGACCAGTTGTCCAGACGCTCGATGAGGGTCTTGCGCGTGGGGATGGTGCCAGAGGCCTCCTTCACGATGTCTTCTGGGATGTCTTTGGGGATATCGTCCTCCATGGTGGTGTGGGAGGGTGAGTCTAGCCGGGCTTTTCTAGGCTGGCAATCCCGGTCTGAGGCGGTGGCAGGCTGGTGGCGGGGAGGCGGGCGGAGAGTGCCTCCATGGGCAGGCCCATGATATTTGTCCAAGAGCCATCGTAGTGATCGATGATTTTATCCCCATGCTCCTGGATGCCATAGGCACCGGCTTTATCCAGGGGGTTCACTAGGCGGTGATAGGCCTGGATGTCAGCATCTGTGAGCGTTTTGAAAACGACGCCAGAGATGACATGAAAGCCGCTGCCCTGCGCACCGCCATCCCAGGCCAGCCAAACGCCCGTGCAGACCTCATGCCTGCGCCCGGACAACCTGCGCAGCATGTCGGCGGCCTCCTCCAGTGAGGTGGGTTTGCCAAGCGGTTCGCCATGGAGATACACCAAGGTGTCAGCCCCGAGCACTAGGCATTCTGGGCGTCGTTTGGCAGCAGCAGTGGCCTTGCGGCGGGCGTTTTCGATCGTCAGCGCCTCAGGCGTGAGGGTGGGATCATGGGCCTCCTCTACGTCTGGGGAGATGAGCTCAAATGCATACCCTGCCTGACGGAGGAGCTGAGACCGCCGTGGTGAGCTGGAGGCGAGCAAAAGGGGATGCCTAGCGTAGGCGTAGGGAGGAGAGGCCGCCATGGTCAACTGCCAATATCCTCAATCATCAAGACCTCATCTGCACGCAGCATCGCCTCGCGGTTCTGGTAAGTGTGGTAGCGGTAGTAGCCGGTTTTGCTGATGAAGCGTGGTGCCCCTTTACACTGAAATTGGCGACCATCCTTGAGGGTGATCTTGTAATTCCCCCTGGGCGCTGCCTGGCAGCCGACCAGCAGCAGGGCAAGCAGGAGAAAGGGCAAGCAGCGAACAGGGGGCATTTTTCAGCGGCAAAGTTGGCATTCAGGGGGCCAAGAGGATGTCCAGACCCTCCTGGCGTGAACTTAATGACGGAAGGAAATCTCGCAAGAAACAGGCCGTGATTCTGTCTTGCGGTGGATTTCTACAGGGCTTTGGAATGCGGCATGAGCGAAATACACGGGGAATTTGATTTCATCGTCATCGGCGGCGGCAGCGCGGGTTACGCAGCCGCACGCACAGCCAAGGCGGAGGGGCTGCGCGTGGCCGTCGTGGATGGGGCAGCGGAGCTTGGTGGCCTGTGCATCCTGCGCGGTTGTATGCCTAGCAAGGCGCTGATTGAATCCGCCGACCGGATGCTGACTCTGCGCCGCGCGGCTGAATTTGGCCTACGCGGGACGGCGGAGGGGGTGAACATTGAGGCCATCCGTGCCCGGAAGCGTGCGCTAATCGCAGACTTTGCGAGCTATCGGCAGGGCCAGTTGGAAGATGGGCGCTGGCAACTGTGGCGCGGGCGGGCGGTCTTTGTAGATGCGCATACCGTGGAGGTCAGCCCTGTGGATGGCGGGTCGGCCTTTCGCATCCAAGGGCGCACTTTCTGCATCGCGACGGGCTCTGTGGCTCAGGTGCCGCCGATTCCCGGTCTGGCAGAATGCGGTTTTTGGACCAGTGATGAAGTGCTAGACGCTGAAAAACTGCCTGCCTCCATCGCCATCTTAGGCGGCGGTGCCATCGCGCTGGAAATGGCGCACTACCTTGAGGGCATGGGCTGCCGAGTGACGCTGATCCAGCGCAGTGCTCAGTTTCTCACCGGGGTGGATCCTGAGTGCAGCCACGTGGTGGAGGCGGCCTACCGCAAGCGGGGAATCACCTGCCATCTCGGCACGCAGATCCATGAGGTGAAGCTGGAGCATGGCCTAAAACGGGTGCGCTATACCCACCAGGGCGTGGAGTGCATCGCCGAGGTGGAGCAGGTGCTGGTAGCGATGGGCCGTGTGCCAGCCACCTGCGGACTGGGCCTAGAGGCTGCCCACATCGGCCTAGCCGGGCGGAAAATCATCGTCCGGCCCACGATGCAGACGACCCGCCCCCATCTCTTCGCTGCGGGAGATGTATGCAGCCCGCTGGATGTGGTGCATGTGGCCATCCAGCAGGGGGAGGTGGCTGCAAGGAATGCCGCACGGTTTTTGCGCGGGCAGCCGGTGGAGGAGGTCATGGACTATCGCCTGCTGCTGTTCGGTGTCTTTTCCCATCCCCAGGTGGCTGTGGTCGGCACTGCGGAGGCAGAGCTAGAGCGTCAGGGCGTGCCCTATGTGAGTGCCAGCTATCCTTTTGATGACCACGGCAAGAGCATGGTCATGGGTGAAACGGAGGGCTTTGTGAAAATGATCGCACACCAGCAGACTGGAGAGATCCTAGGAGCCTGCTGCGTGGGGCCCCATGCCACAGAGCTGATCCATGAGGTCGTCGTGGCGATGCATTACCGCGCACGGGTGCAGGACTTCATGCTCATCCCGCACTACCATCCGACTCTTTCAGAAATCTGGACCTACCCTGCGGAGGAGTGCGCTGAGCAGCTCAGCCCAGCATGAGAGACCTCCCAGAAAGTAGCAGGAACAGCGGCGACGATCTCATGGCCGACGCCGCACCCAGGCAGAAACACAGCCATCATGGGCCTGGCAAGCCGTGGCAGCGAAATCTGCCAAGTAACCACGCTGGTAGCTAGGCTGCGCTGGGGTAACGGCACGCGCGGCTAAATCGGCGTGAGCTTGCACCGTGCCAGCCACAAGGTCGAACTCAATCTCATCCCCATCCTGAATCGCAGCGATGGGGCCGCCAACGGCAGCTTCAGGGGAGGCATGGATCCCCAT
>JAIWOJ010000054.1 GCA_020216965.1 Prosthecobacter sp. | reverse complement strand
ACCGCCATTGCCAAAGCCAATGTCTATTTTGATGGCAAGGTCGTCAGCCACAGCATTTTGCTGCCTGATGGAAGCAAAAAGACGCTCGGCCTCATCTATGCGGGGGACTATCACTTTGGCACTGACAAAGCTGAGCGGATGGAGATCGTCGCGGGGCATTGCGAGGTGGTCCTGGATGGCACGACGGAAAAGCAGGGCTACGATGCGGGCCAGCACTTTGACGTGCCTGCGAAGTCTGGTTTTGGCATCAGCGTGCCGGAGGGCATCTGTGAGTATATCTGCTCCTTTATCGACTGAGGCTCTCGTCGCGCGTGCGGCGAGAATCATTCAGGCTTGGGGACCGATTCAGCCGACCACGCACTGAGCAGGCTGAGTCCCTCCCGAAATCTGGGCGCGAGGGCGAGGCTATCGAGCAGATGCCGGCGGGCTTGGGGCTCGTCTTTTTCACGGAGTAGGCGGGCGAGGCGGTAGTGCGTGGTGGCAGCGGTGTCGGGGGAAAGGATGAGCAGGCGCTGCCAGGCGGCCACGGCCTCCGCCTGCGCGCCGGTGGCCTCGGCGGATTCAGCGAGCGCCTGCTGGGGCTGGCGCAGGAAGGGATTCAGGGCCAGGGCGCGCTGGGCATTTAGCCGGGCCTGGGGCCAATCCTGGCGCGGCAGGTCTAGCTCGATCAGGCGTAGGAAGGTGGGCATGGCTCCGGTTTCGTGTTCGGCGATCTGGCGCAGCACGGCCTCTTCCTCGGCGTCTCGTTTGAGTTTGCGCAGGGCCATGGCTTTGAGCTGCCAACCGCTTTCCGCGCTGTAATCCTCCGGCACCAGGGCGATGAGCTTTTCTGCCAGGGGGAGGATCTCGGACCATTTTTTATCGTCGATGAGCGCCTGGGCTTGTTGGCGGATGGCCCAGAGGTTTTTGGGATTTTTTTGGGCGAAATCAGCGAGCGAGTCGGGATCGAGCGCATTCACCTGCTCAGGCGTGGGCTTTTCCCAATCTGCCCCTGAGCCAAAGGCGCGGGCTTTGGCCTCCAGCCAGGCGGTGAAGGCGGGCTCCAGCTTTTCCAGCGGCTCGGTGTGCGCGGCGATGGCCTCATTGATGCGCCTACCCTCGGCCAGGCTGCGCAGGATGCCCTGGAGCTTTTCCATGCCGTAACGCTCCAGCAGCCAGGCCACGACCTGGCTGGACTGGTAGTAGGCGAACATCATGTCGTCATCGCTTTCGGCGTTGAGAAAGGCGCTGCTGAGTTGGCCGAGAGGGGTGGTTTTTTTCTCCTCCAAGATCATGCGGCGAAAGCGCGCATCCATGGGCATGCCCCAGGCTGGGTGGCGTAGCCCCTCCTCGTGGACGCTGATGCCTTCGCTGAGCCACCGCGGCATCCGGTTTTGTGTGAGGGTGAGGGTGACGACGTGGCAAAACTCATGCCACAGGGTGCTCTGCCAGTTGTTGCGGCCGTGGGTCAGGCTGCCGGGGCTGTTCATGGTGATGACGGTGCCAAAGCAGACGCCCAGCAGCCCCTGGCCGCCCAGGCTGCCAAAGGTGCGGATGGCGAAGTCCTGCTGCTGGTCGAAGAACTCCACCATGACCGGACGCTTCAGCTCCAGGCCGTATTTGGCCGTGAGCGCGGTGCGTGCCTCCCGCAGCAGAGCCAGCGCCTCTTCGCCGTAGATCGGCCAGTCGCGCGCGGGCATCTTCAGGATGAAATCATCGAAGCGCTTCTCCGTGAAGCCGCGCATCTGCTGCTCCAGTTTCCCGACATTGTGGGCCTGCACGTTGTAGCCGTCCTTGGCGCGGATCTCGGCGGCCAGCTTCCAGGCGTCCTCTTCCTCCCCCAGGCGCAGCAGGTCATGGCAAAGCGCCACTTTGGCAGGCAGGTAGGCCGCGTCCATTTCCAGGGCACGGCGCTGGTGCTTCGCGCCCTCGGCAAAGCGGTAGGCGCGGGAGAGCACGCGGCCGATGGTGTGATCCACGGCGGGATTGCGGTCCCAGAGGGCGAGGCCGCTGGTGCGCGCGGCCTCAAATTTCGCCGCGTCTCCGGCGCTCAGATGGGTGATGGCGGCCATGAGCGCCCAGGCCTCCGGGCAATTGTCCCGCCGGGTCAGCACGCGCTGGACGAGGCCCGCAGCATCCAGGAATTTTTCCGCGCTGATGAGCCCCTCCGCCTGCGTCAGCAGCGCCTGCGTGTGGTTCGGGTTCATCTCCAGGGTGCGCTTGAGGTTTTCCTTCGACTGTTCTCGGTCTCCGGTAGCAAAGGCCAGCGCCAAGCCCGCGCGGAAGTCGGCAGAGTCTCCACAGGCTTTGATGCCCGCGCGGAAAACCTCCGCCGCGCGCGCGGGGTCGTTTTTCTCCAGCGCCAGCCTGCCCTCAGCCAGGTAGGCGGAGGCCAGCTTTGGGTCTTTTTTCTGCGCCACCTGGAAGTATTGCTGAATGACTTTTTTGGCATCTGCGCCCAGGGCCAGCGCGGCCTGGCCCAGCGCTACCCAGTCCGCAGCGCTACGGTCCTTGGCGGGCCTGGCCTTGGCGGTGTTGTTCACCTGCTGGAGTGCCTTTTCTGCGATGTCCGCCCGGCCCATGCGCCGGGCGTTTTCATGCTGGAGCATGAGCAGCTCCAGATGGCCGGGAAAGGTCTTTACGGCCAGCTCTGCCTCATCGCGCGCCTCTAGCTCGCGGCCCAGATTCATCAGCGCGCGCAGGCGCAGGATGCGCCAATCTGGCAGCTTCAGCCCGCGCTGGATGGCGCGCTCGGCAATTGCGGCCACGTCCTCATCCATGCCGGCGGCCAGAGCCTGGCGCATGGGTTCCAGGTTTCGTTCTTCAAAAAGCTGCTCTAGGTCGAGTTGCTGGCCGTGGAGGACTGCCGTGAGAGCCAGGGGAAGAAAGAAGAGACGCCGCATGAAAGCACAAAACGCGCCTGACGGGGGCATCTTGTCTGGCTGCGGACGTGCGTGGAGTGAATGAGAACCGCGCCGGCTGTCGGAATTGTTTCTTGCCTTGTGTGGGTTAACCAAGGTTGAATGCAGGCGGAAATTAGAAAAACCCTTTACCCTACCTTCATCTTATGAGCAGAAATCGCCGTATCCTTAATGCAGGGGGCGTCCCCTTCCTGGTTCTCAAAGGCTTTTTTGTGGTCAGTAAGGGCAAGCAGCCCGATGGCGATACGCTGAGCTTTGTGGCCGGGCGTGCTTACCAGTCGGGAGGGGTGAAAACCAACATCACCGTCGTCAACGATGGGCGGAAGCTGAGGAACGTGCGCTTTCAATCCATCGACACGCCAGAAAAAGCCCAGCCACTGGGCGCAGCAGCGCGCGATAGCCTGCTGACCGCGCTCGGCTTCGATGTGGGGCAGCTCGGTCTTTCTGACACGGATTTCACAGCGGATGAGGGGGTTCACAAGGTGCCGGGCTGGATCGCCACGCATGGCATGGACGGGAATGGCCGTGCGCTGAGCTATGTTTTTGGGGCGGACCCAGGTTTTAAGCATGGGGCTGTGGTCTCAGCGGAGCAGGTGGAGCAAATCCTGCCCTTGAGCGCCAACTACGCCCAGGTCGCGTCGGGCATGGCCTTTCCCGCCTTTTATTCCAACACGGACGAGGGCCATGCCTAGGTCTTCCAGCGGGGCTCCAGGCAGGCGCGCAAGCAGAAGCTGGGTGTTTGGAAGGTGGACAAGACGACCACCGGTTTTGTGCCGACCAAGGCGGCTCTAGGGGCCAAGGGCGCGCTGGTGTATCCCAAGTTCTTCCGCCGCGTGGAAAAGTGGAAGGCTGCCGCCGAAGATGCGGACGCCTTTCTGAGCTGGATCAGGACCCAGAGCGACGGGAAAAAGAAGGTGGAAGGGGCCGCCAAAGACCCGGTGCCTCTGGCCTCCCTTTTTGAAAAAGTGGACGAGCGGATGGTCTGCGTGCCCTACGATGTAACCCGCCTGTGGTTCAGCGAGAAATGACCGCCTGGCGGCAGCGCCCTGCATTTGCCCCTTGATCCCTGGGCTGGGTGACGCCTTGGATGCGGGCATGATGATTCGCACTTTTCTCCTGGCCTCTCCTTTGTGGGAGCAGATTGGCACCGGGCGCTACAGCCTTGCGCTTGGATGCTTCACGCTGTCGGGGCTCTGCGTGCTGATCTCAGGGGGCATCCATCTTTTCCTGGAGAGCCGTCGGCGGCTAGGGGCTGCAATTTCTGCCGTGGGCCTGGCGCTGGCCCTCGTGCAGTTCGCCATCGCCTGGCAGGTGCGCGGGGTGGATTTCCAGCCTGCGGTGGATGCCATGGGAAAGGTGGGGCCGCCCTCCTGGGTGGAGGCGCTGCTGGTGCCTTTTTTGCCCGTGCTCTTCAATGCAGGGCTGCTGCTGGCGCATCGTCGTGCAGGGAAGCCGCAGGCGTAGCGGACCTCTGTCACATGCGCCCTAGCGTGGTGATGAGCGCAGGCTGGATGCCCCTGATGACGATGGCCGGTGCTGCCTCCATCTGGCCATAGGCAGGAGAGACGCGGCGCTCCTCTAGGCATACCTCCGCCTGCGTGGCAGCGCTGAGCGTGAGCTGCCAGCGATGGCCTGCGCGCTCAAGCTGGTAACAGGCTCCACCTGCGCTCTCAGTCAGCGGTTTGACCTGCGTGCCTGGGGCCAGTGTCCAGCAGATGCTGAAAGGGCGGCGGCCATCCTCAGTATCGTGGATCTCCACCTGCTCCCCATGACGACGCACCTGCCGCTGAAAGCTGTGGCCCTCATGCACAAGGCGGGCCACGGCAGAGGCACCCTCCACGGCGAGGCTAGGAGCCCGGTGATGGTGCGTCTGCAAAAAGGGCCCGATGCGCCTCGGTGTGGCATAGCCAGAAGGATGGGGCAGCGGGCCATTGTGGGCTGCCCAGGCTGCCAACTCCGTGCGCCATTGTGGATAGCCGTGATAGCCGCCCGTGCCGGGATCGATGATCACAGCATGATCTCCATCCCAAAGGGAAACATGCAGCGCATCACAGTGCCCATGCGCTGCCAGAGCACCAAAGCCCAGGGGGGAGGCATCCAGCCGCGCCACCCAGCCATGGCTACGCAGCACGGCGATGCCTGTGGAGGGAAAGCTCAGCCACTCTGGCACGGCCAGCCCAGCAGTATAACCCCGCGCGGCGACCATGGGCGGCGGCCCCAGCCACCAGCGCATGGCCCCATCATCCCCCAGCAGCCACGCGCGTAGCTCAGCAGCGTGCGTCTGGCGGCGCATGGCCGTGGGCAGGACGATGGCGTCATCGCTATCCCCAAAATCCCAGGGCTCCCTACCTTGGCAGGCGGCGATGAAAAAGCGGCCCGCCAGCGCGAGGCGATCGTGCGCAGCGCCCGCCTTGCAGCCCATAGTGCGGGCAGCCAGCCAGCCTAGCTCAAGGGCAAAGGCATGGTAGTGCAGTGCCTGCTCAAGAGAGCCACCATCCGGGGCAAACTGCCGCAGCACCTCACTGCACAGCTTTTCCCATGCTACCTCAGCCGTGCAGGAAATCTCTGCCAATGCAGGCCAGCGGGATACTGCCATGACGAGAGCCGCAAGCTCACCCAGCAGGTGATTGTTGGCCGAGGAGCCGCAGGAGCGGTGCCGCCAGCACCACGCCGCATGGATGGGCACGATGCGACGACGCAGCGCGGCCTGGTGATCCCGCCGCGAATGCCCGCGCGCTGTCTGCTCATCCATCCACGCCGTGACCAGCGCGTCAAACCAAGTGAATTGGATGAGCCGCAGGGCCACTTCGAGCGGGCTGGTCCAGTTGATGCCGATGCCGGGTGGGTTGCGCTCGCACCAATCCTCCAGCCAGAGCTGTGCGGTGCGGATCGCATGGGCGTCATCATTCAGCCAGCCATGCATGGCCAGGCGGGTCATCTCCGCCCAGCGGTTCACCTCCCAGATGCTGCGTGCATCCGCCCCATCTGGCAGGCGGCGGTAGTCGAGGCGGTGTGCCGCTGTGTCATGGGCAGTCACCACGCCCGTCGCTGGATCACGGTGCCAGCATGGGGGGGAGCCCACCTCTACCTGCCGCCAGCCAAAGAGCTGCCAGTGGCCCTGCATCATGTCTGCGGCCTCTGCCGCGAGCTGCGCCCGCAGGGCAGGGGGCGCGGTCTCCTTGGTAGGAAGTCGCGGCTGACGTTCCTCAGCACGCCCAGGATCGTGGGCAGCGGCTTTTTGCAAAAAAGAAGCCCTGCCTAGCATCCGCCAGCATCCGGCCAAGCGGTCTGCCACCTCCGGCAGGCTCATGGCCTGGAGGCGGTGCAGATACCAGCGCAGATCAGACATTCTTTTTTTTGCGCCGCTTTTTAGGCGCGGCTCGTGCGGCTGGCAAGGCTGGCAGCGCGCAACTAAGGGCATCATCGGGAGTTTCACACGCTGATCCATCCCCCGCGCCATGAAAAAGGCTCTCTTTCCTTTCCTCATCCTACCTCTTTGCCCGCTTGCTGCCTCGGATGATACCGCAGCGTCCCACGCGGAAATCCCAGCGGACCAACTGAGCTTTTTTGAAAAAAACATCCGCCCCGTGCTGGTGGAGCACTGCTACAAATGCCATTCGGCTGAGTCTGATAAGATCAAGGGCGGCCTGACCCTAGACACACGCCAGGGAACCCTGCTCGGTGGAGAATCCGGGCATCCTGGCGTCACCCCAGGGAATCTGGCTGAAAGCTCCATCTTTGAGGCCATCACCTGGAAAAATAGCGACATGCAGATGCCGCCGAAAAACAAACTCCCGGATGAAGTCATCGCGAACTTCAAAAAGTGGATCGAGATGGGCGCACCGGACCCGCGCGAACAAAAAGTGGCCAATGCCAGCGGCGGCAAACGGCAGATCGATATGACCGAGGGCCGCAAGCACTGGGCTTTTCAGAAACCCGTGAAAACGGAACCTCCGCCCGTCCAAACTCAGGGCTGGGCACGGACAGACATCGACCTGCATGTGCTGGCAGCGATCGAAAAAGCCGGACTGCACCCCGTGCGCGATGCGGACCGAACCACGCTCATCCGCCGCATCGCCTACGACCTGACCGGCCTCCCCCCCACGCCCGATGAGGTGCGTGCCTTTTTGGCGGATACCTCCCCAGATGCCGTCAAACGTGTCATCGATCAATATCTCGATTCCCCACGCTTTGGCGAGCGCTGGGCACGCCACTGGCTGGACATCGCCCGCTACGCCGAGAGCAGCGGCAAGGAAGTCAATCTGCTCTACCCTCATGCCTGGCGTTACCGGGACTACGTCATTGAGTCCTTCAATCGCGACAAACCCTATGACCTGTTTCTCAAGGAGCAGCTCGCAGGCGACCTGATGAAGTTTGAGAACAAGCACGATCAGGCAGAAAAAATCATCGCCACCGGCTTCCTCGCCATCGGTAGCAAAGGCCACAACCAGCGGGATAGGCGCCAATTCGCCATGGACCTGGTGGATGAACAAATCGACGCCATGTCCCAGGCCATGCTCGGCCTGACGCTCGCCTGTGCACGCTGCCACGACCACAAGTTCGACCCCGTCACCCAGCGCGACTACTATGCACTGGCAGGCATCTTTTTGAGCAGCGAGACCCTCTACGGCACCTACAGCCAACTGCAAAACGCCAACCCGAGCACACTCATTGAGCTAGACCGCGATGCCGCCCTGCCCGCTGCCCTTGCCGCCCTCTCCCCAGCGGAGTATGCCCAGCTCAAAAAGAGCCACGACGATGCCCTGCGTAACGCTGATGAAGTTCGCAGACAGGCCTTTAGCATGGGGGCTGCTGAGCGTGAGCGCCAGGGAGCGGCGAATTTCCTCCGCGTCCGTGCCTCTGCGGATCGTGCAGAAACCATCCGCGCCGATCTAGACCTCTTTTATCCCGATGGCAGTCCCCGCAGCCTGACCATGGGCGTGCTCGACCGTGCACGGCCCGTGAATAGCCCCATCCTCGTGCGTGGGGATCTGAAGCAACCTGCGGAAGTGGTGCCCCGCGGCCTCGTGGAGGTGCTCTGCGCCCCGGATGAACCACGCAACATCCTGGAGGGGAGCGGACGTCTAGACCTTGCCTGGTGGATCGCCTCCGAGCAGAACCCGCTGACGGCCCGTGTCATGGTCAACCGCGTGTGGATGAAGCTGATGGGGCATCCCATCGTGCCCACGCCCGATAACTTTGGCCTCATGGGGCAAAAACCGACAAATCCCGCCCTGCTAGACCATCTCGCCATTCGCTTTATGGAAAATGGCTGGTCCGTGAAACAGCTCATCCGCTCCATCATGATGAGCCGCGCCTACCAAATGAGCTCTGCACATGACGCCCAAAATATGGCGGTCGATCCCGACAATCAGTGGCACTGGCGCATGAGCCCGCGCCGCCTTGATGCTGAGGCCATCCGTGACGCCATGCTCTTCGTCGCAGGCACGCTTGATTTTTACCCTGTGGCTGGCTCTCCTGTCGCTCGCGCCGGTGAGGGGCGTGAGGGGCTCATCAGCCTAGCGCGTGAATCCGCCAGCAAGTCCTTTCCTTGGCGCAGCATCTACCTGCCCATCGTGCGGGACCAGATCCCAGAGTTTCTCACCGTCTTTGACTTTCCCGATGCGAGCCTCGTCACCAGTGAACGTGATACGACCAATGTTCCTAGCCAAGGGCTCTTCCTCATGAACAGCCCCCAAGTGATTGAAGCAGCCGATGCCTTTGCGCGCCGTGTGGCGGCCTTTGAGGGCACGCCCACGCAGCGCCTAGCCTACGCCTGGCAGCTCGCCTTTGCCCGCGAGCCGAATGAGGCAGAGATGGCAGCCATACGCACCTTTTGGGCAAAATTTCCTGCCCAAGCTGTGTCTGGAAAGCAAACGCAGGAGGCCAAGGAGTATGCGCAAAAAGCCGCCCTTACCGCTTTCTGTCAGGGCTTGCTCGCCAGCGCTGAATTTCGCTACATCCACTGAAGCCTTTAAGGTGGGCTGAGCAGTTTTGGCGGTGGCACCTGGGGGGCCAGCTTCTCTGCCCTCCCGGGCACCTCCAGTGGAC
>JAIWOJ010000053.1 GCA_020216965.1 Prosthecobacter sp. | reverse complement strand
TGTGGACTTCACCTCGGTCATTGCAGAAATAAAGGCGATCCCCAGCACGGATCGGGGACGGGAGGTGTTGGCCGGGAAGGCGGTCCTCCCAGAGGTCAGCGCCCGTGCGCACATTCATGCAGGTGACGATGCCGCCGCGGGTCGTTTGGAAAAGCATTTCTCCATGGAGGACAGAACAGGCCTCACTGGCGTTGCGCTTTTCACGGTCCCAGAGCAGGTGGCTTTCTGTGATGTCACCGCGCATGGCATCATCAATCCGGATGCCGAGGGTGTGGGCGCGCTCTGAGCCTGTGTTGAGGATGAGGATATTGCCATGCACGAGGGGTCTGATGGCCGCATTGAATCCGCCATGGCGCACGGTCCAGAGCTCTTTGCCTGTGGCCACATCATAACCAAAGGCAGCCCGTGAGCCGATGGAGACTACGGTGTCAATGCCCGCGAGGGAAAAAACGGAGGGGGTGTGGTAGGCTTTCCGCATGTCACCATCTCGGGTAGGATGGCCGTCTTTATCGAGATCTCCATAGTCGGTGGTGCGGTGGGTTTTCCACACCGTCTGTCCGGTCTTTTTATCTAGCGCAGTGACAAATTGCTGGTCGATCCCATCAAAGGTAAGAATGAGCAGGCCGCCATGCAGCACGGGTGAGGAACCCGGCCCACGGTAATGGCGTACGTTGATGTCCCGCCGCTGCCAGACGGTGCTGCCAGTGCGGGGGTCGATTCTGGCCGTACCATAGGTGCCAAAGTGGACGTACAAGGCATCCTCCTCCAGGACGGGAGAAGGGGCTGCATAGTTGTTGAGAGGGTTGCCCAATTCTTCCGGCGCTGGATTTTCAAAGAGAAGGATGTGATGCACGACCGCGCCAGATTTGCGGTCGATACCATAGACGTATTGCTTTTTGCCGTCAGCCGTGGCTGCGGTGAACCAAATCCGATCACCGCCGATGACGGGGGTGCTGTGCCCTTCATCTTGAAGTTCGGTGCGCCATTCAATGTTTTCCCCCGTTTCTGCATTCCAAGTCAGGGGCAGCCGTTTGGCTTCCGAGTCGGGGACGATGCCATCCAAGGTGGGGCCATTTTTGTCCGGCCAGTAGAGCGGGGTCGTGGCAACCTGGGCAATGATCCCGCCCGAGGCGAGGCTAAGGGCGGCGGTCAGCAGTGTCTTGAGCATGTTTGGATTGTCACGCAGTCATGGGCTGGATTCTTTCTGCCCATGTTTAGCTCTTTCTAGGTCAGCCGCCAGGCGGCACGCCAGGTGTCAATTTACCTTGCTTGAGCCGTGTGCGGAGCTTGGCCCAGAAGTCTTCGTCATCCTCTGAGGGGCCCGTTTCTGGCAGGGCGGCTGGAGCCTGAGTTTTGGGCAGGGAAGGCACCTGCACGGTGCTACCGACATCGCTGCGTGCGTCTGCTAAAGATCTACCATAAGGGGCAAAGAGGCCGGTAGGGATGGGATACTTGGTGAAGTTTGTGGGTAGGACGCGGTGTTTGTTGATAAAGTCTGTCGGGCTATAGTAGTTGGTGTTGTCTCTGGCAAATTGGCTGCGGTTCATGCCGATGCGGAGGTTTTTACGGATCTCAAAGTGCAGGTGCACGAAGTACATGCCGTTGTTGCTGCCCATGGTTCCGACCAATTGGCCTTTTTCCACGATTTGCCCTACCTTGACCACACGCTGATGGAGGTGGGCGTAGAGGCTGTCCACCATGCTGATTTTACCCGTCTCATCGCGGAAGGCGTGGCGCACGATGACGCAGTTTCCCCAGCCCACGCCGACATTTTCAGAGATGATGACGACGCCGCGCGCGGTGGAATAAATGGGGGCTCCTAAATCGCTATTCCCGCCTCCCCGGCCATTCCAGTCCTCACCCAAGTGACCGTTCGGCCAGTAACCGCGTGATTTGTAGTAGCCGTCCGCGTTAGGTTTGCCGACGGGGAAGTCAAAACCATCCGCGAGCTGGCAGCGGATGAAGCCTGAGCCTTGTGCCAAGGCTGCGCCGTGGAGCGTCAGCATGAGGACACCCAGCATCCATGGGCACCTGAAGAAGGTCGTGCGATCGGTCTTGATGCCGGACATGGCGCGGTTTCCACCTATGCACCGGTGCCGCAGCGATGCCCCGGCACTGTGCGACGAGGTCAGGGATTTTTTGGCGTTTCAGCGGGCGCTGGGGCGCTGCCAGCGGCTGGAGAGGGAGCGGGAGCGGCGGGAGGGCTGCTTTCCCCCGGCTCTTTGAGGGCTGGGGCGGCGGGTTGGGGAGCCTCCTGCTTCGGCTGGGCTGCGGGGTCTTTGCTAGCAGCAGCGTCAGGTGAGGCTGCGGCGGGTGCTGCATTTGTCTCTTTCTTAGCCGCGTCAGGGGTTGTCTTAGCTTTGGCAGGTTCAGCGGGTGTTGTTTCGGGGCTGGGCTTGTCAGGAGTCTGTTCGGGTGCCTTTTTCGCAGCATCTGGGCTTGTTTCTGTCTTGGCAGGCTCTGCCGGTGCCGCAGGGGCGGGGGCGGGTGGAGGCGGTTCATCAAAGACCTTGGTTCCACTGGCACCTGACTGCTTGCGCGTGGTGAGCACGGCGAGGGAGAGCGTGAGCACAAAGAGAACAATCGCGAGATAAACGGTGCCGCGCTGGAGCACGTTGGTGGTTTGTGCGCCGACCAGTTGGGTCATGGCGGAATCCCCAAACGAGGCTCCAAGCCCCTCCTGGCGGGGGCGCTGCATAAGAACGATGAGAATGAGGAGGAGGCAGACGATGACCTCGACTACCGTGAGGATACCAATAACAATGTCCAACATAAGGGGGCGCGAATATGGGGGCTCACCCTTGTTTGGCAAGCGGGTTCTCCTTTCCCAGGAGGCAAAAGCATCTGGGCAGCAATGCCTTGATTTGCTTAAGTTTAGCCCTTAGCCAAGCGGGATGAAGAAGGAGGCGGGTTTATTGCTCGATTTTGAAAATATGCAGCGAGGTGCCGCTGGGGTTCAGCTCCACATAGTTTTCAGAGCCGTGCCAAGTGTAAGTGTGGCCGTGCATGAGGTCGTGCACACGGTAGGGGCGGCCCCCATCCAGGCCAAGAGCAGGGAGGTCAACCTGCACGGTGCCAGCGACGGTGCTGTAGCCATCTAGGCTGATGACGCAGAGAAGGCGGTTGTGCCGGTCTGGGGTGGCCTTGCTGTAGCAAAGGATCTGGTCGTGGCTGGTGGGGTGGAAGACGAGGTTGTCATAGAGCTGCATGGCCGGATTGTCCCGGCGGATGTGGTTCAGGCGGGCGATGAAGCCCTTGATATTGCCTGGCGCGTCGTGGTCGCGCTGGCGCAGTTGGAATTTCTCGGAGTCCAGGTATTCCTCCTTGCCGGGCAGGGGCTGGTTTTCACACAGTTCGTAGCCACAGTACATGCCCCAACTGGGCATGAGGGTGGCGGCCAGGGCAGCGCGCAGGCGGAAGACGCTGCTGGGGGCATTTTGCAGGTAAAAGGGCAGGATGTCTGGGGTGTTGGGCCAGAAGTTGCCACGGTAGTACCAGCGCATTTCGCCCTGGGTCAGCTCTTTCGCGTAGTCGGTGAGGCCGTGCTTGTCCTCACGCCAGGTAAAGTAGGTGTAGCTCTGGCTAAAGCCGACCTTGCCCAGCACCTGCATCATCTTGGGCTTGGTGAAGGCTTCGGAGAGGAAGATGACCTCGGGGTGCCTGCTGTGAACGGTGCTGATGAGTTCTTCCCAGAAGGACACAGGTTTGGTATGCGGATTGTCCACGCGGAAGATCTTCACGCCTTTATCCACCCAAAAGAGCACGACGTCGATCAATTCGCGCCAGAGGTTTTTCCAATCGGCGCAGTGGAAGTTCAGCGGGTAGATGTCTTGATACTTCTTCGGCGGATTTTCAGCGTAGCGAATGCTGCCATCCGGGCGCTGGTAGAACCAATCGGGATGGTCTTTGACGTAGGGGTGGTCAGGGGAGCAGTTGATGGCAAAATCCAGCGCGATCTCCAAGCCGCGCTTCTGGGCCTCGCCGACGAGCCAGACGAAGTCTTCCACGGTGCCCAGCGCAGGCTCCACCTCGCGGTGCCCACCTGCGGGGCCGCCGATGGCCCAGGGGCTGCCGACATCGCCCTCGTGGGCGATGAGCGTGTTGTTTTTCCCCTTCCGCGCGGTGATGCCGATGGGGTGGATGGGCGGGAAGTAGATGGTGTCAAAGCCCATCGCCTTGGCGTCGTCCAGGCGGGGCAAACAGTCGCGGAAGGTGCTGTGCTTGTCCGCGCGGCCTTCGGCATTGCGGGGGAAGAACTCATACCAGGCGGAGAAACGAGCGCGCTCGCGCTCCACGATGACCTGCAGCGGCTGGCTGGTGGTAGACAGGCTGCGGTCAGCGTAGGCGTCCATGAGTTCCTGCAGCTCCTCGGAGATCAACACCTCCAGGATTTCCTCCGGTGGCAGGGTGGAGAGCAGGTCGGCCACGTCGTTCAGCTCCTTGGCACAGTCCGGTGCCCCGGCGGCACGGGCGCGTTTGGCAGCTTCCCGCAGCAGCTTGGCACCTTCCTGTGCCTCGATCGGCACATCGGGGTCTTTGGCCTGCACGCGCACGGCGAAGGTCTTTTTCCAGCCCTTGTAGCTATCCGCCCAGGCCTCGACCGCATACTCCCAGCGGCCGATGGATTCAAAAGCGCAGGTGCCGTGCCAGCGGTCATTTTCCGCCGGGCTCATGGGGGTCTCAAACCAGCGTTTGGCACCCGTCTGCCGCCACTTGAGCACGGCGGACATGACCACATGGCCGTCTGTAAAAATATCGCACCAGATCTGGAGAGGCTCCCCTACGATGCGCTTGATGGGGTGGCGTCCACCCTCCAGGCAGGGGTAAAAGTTTTCGATGACGACGGTGGGAGCGTGGGTAGCAGCGGGCATGGGAGATCGGGAAAAGGAGCGCACACATGGCACGGGAAGCTGCAGGCTTCAGCAAGGAAAAGCGATGCTGGAGACGAGTCCCTGAAAGCGAGCCCATGAGAGTTCGGTGCTCCCTTGACGCCTCTTTTACTCGCCTTTACTGTCAGCCTCCAGGATGAAAACGCCCTTCTACCTCCGCCTCGCCCTCAGCACCGCAGTGTTCTCGGCGTTTTGTGCCACCGCGACACCCTCGTATGCCTTCCTGGGCTTGTTTGGGAAAAAAGATAAAGCCGTACCCGCCGGCAATGAACGTGAGGCCCAGGAGCGCCAAGCCGCCGCCCTCCTTGGGCAGGCGAGAGAGGCACAGCTCCAGGGGCGCTCAGGCAAGGCGCAGGGCATTTACCAGCAGATCATCAGGCAGTATCCCTTCACCACGGCAGCGGCAGAGGCATCCTACGCAAATGCGATCATCATCCGCCAAAGCAAGTCTCTCCAGGAGTCCTTTGACGCTTTCCAGACTTTTCTCACCCAATACCGCACCAGCCCTCGGTTTGATGATGCGATCCAGCAGCAGTTTGAGATCGCAGAAATCGCCAAAGGCGGCAAAAAGGAGCGCAGCCTGATCCTCATCCCCGTGAAAATGGGCGGGGATGACGTGGTGGCGATGTACAAGAAAATCATCGAAAATGCCCCCTTCGGCAAACTGGCACCGCTGGCCCAATTCAGCATCGGCGAGGTCTATCAGGACATGGGAGAGAAGGCCAAGTCCGTCGCCGCTTACCAAGCCGTGGTGGATAACTACCCCAATACCAAGCAGGCCGGAGAGGCCCAGTTCCGTATCGGCTCCATCAGCAGCGTCGCAGCCAGCCGCAGTGAGGATAAATCCAACCTGACCGCTGCCCGCGACGCCCTCACCACCTACATGACGGTGAATCCCAAGGGCGATCGGGCGAGCGAGGCCGAGCTTGGTCTGCGCCAAATCAATGCCGTGGAGGCAGGCCAGTCCCTGCAAGTAGGCAAATTTTACATGCGCATGGGCAAGGCCAAGGCCGCCGCCATTTACTTCAATGAAGCTCTAAAATACGGCTCCCCAGAGGCATCGGCTGAGGCGCGGACCCTGCTCGCTGAACTGGCCGCCACGGATCCTGAGGCCGTTTCTGAGGCGAAAAAAGGCCAGCCAGACCAGGACTACACCGTCTCCAGCGCGCGGAATCTGAAAAACCGGGATGACTACATCGGCCCCCTGGCCCCCGAGCTGGCCCGCCTGGGCCAAAAGCCTAGCATGAGAGCTGGAAACGATAACTTCCTCCCCATCCCACTCACTGAGCCTACCCTACCGACCAAGCCAGGTGCTGCCCCTGGCGAAGGCACCTTGCTGCCCCCTGTGCCTGAGACGGAAAGACCAGCGCTGCTGCCCGTCCCCCCTGTGCCTGCGACTCCTGCCCCAGCAGGTGAGTTGCCTGTGCCGCCAAAGCCGCCCGCTCCTTGAGTTCACCGCTAGCTCCGGCCCACGCTCCCGCGTTATTGAGACCTCTGCCCCCTTTGCCTGGATGAATTTACGACGCCTTCTCGCCCTCGCTCTCTCCCTGACACTCCCCAGTTGCGCGGGCTACCAGCTTGGCGGGCACAAGCCATCCCGGCTCCAGGGCATCCAGAAACTGGCCGTGCCCACCTTTGACAACCAAACCCTAGAGCCCCGGCTTTCCTCCGTCGTCACCAATTCACTGATTAAACAAATCCAGACCGACGGCTCCTACCAGATCGCCTCGAAAGACGATGCCGAAGCCGTGCTGGAGGGGACCATCATGCGAGTGGACCGATCTCAGTTCCGCTCCCTGCGTCAAAACGTCTTGCGCACCTCCCAGCTACAGATGCGCTTGACGGTGAATTATGTCATCAAGGACGCCGCCTCAGGCCGCCCCATCCATCGGGGCACGAGTTCGGCGATTTCTTATGTCATTTTGGACTCCAATGTGCAGAACTCGGAAGCTCAGGCGCTGGATGATGCCGCCCAGCGCCTGGCCAGCAACCTCGCCAACGAGATCTCCGAAGGCTGGTGAGAACGGAGGACAACGACGAGGCTGAGCAACCCCCGCCCGCTGCGGGAGAGGTGGAGGTCGATGAACCCCTAGAAAATCTTGGCCTATCCCATTCGGCGCTACCGGCCGCTCTCTACCTCACGGCCACGCCCATCGGCAATTTGGCAGACATCACCCTGCGTGCTCTAGAGATCTTGAAACAGGTGGACCTCATTGCCTGTGAAGACACGCGCCACTCTGGCCGCCTGCTCAGCCACCACGGCATCCGTGCCCGGCTGGTGAGCCTAAACGAGCACAATGAGGCTCGGCGCATCCCGGAGCTGATCGCCCACCTCCAGGCGGGCGGCCGTGTGGCGCTGGTGTCAGATGCTGGCATGCCTACCGTTTCAGACCCCGGCCAGCGGCTTGTACAAAGTGTGGTCGCTGCCGGTCTGCGTGTGGAAACCCTGCCCGGCCCCAGCGCCGTCCTCACCGCCCTGGCTGCCAGCGGTCTGCCCACGGTGCCGTTCTACTTTGGCGGCTTCCTGCCACACAAAAAAGGCCAGCGGGAAAAGGAACTGCTCGCTGCCCTCCAGCGGGAGGCCACCAGCGTCTATTTTGAGAGCCCCTACCGTCTTGTGGACACGCTGGGCATGATCGCCGCCGCCAAACCTGAGCACCGAGTCGTCGTCGCGCGTGAGTTGACAAAGAAGTTTGAGGATTTCCAGCGCGGCCCGGCACAACAAGTGCTTTCTCATTTTCAAGCCAGGACACCCAAGGGCGAAATCACGCTGGTCATCGCACCCGCTGAGCTGCCGAAATGGATCACCTGGTGATTTCCAACCCAAGTTACCTCATGACCCCCGCCCCCTGCGATCTCGGCAACACCCCAGAGGCCATCAAAGCCTCCATCGTCAACCACGTCCGTTTCACCTTGGGTGCCTATGTGGACAGTGCCAGCCAGAATGATTGGTGGGTGGCCACCTGCCTGGCCGTGCGTGACCGCGTGATGGATAGCGCTACAAAATCGCGCGCCCTGCACCGCCAGGCTGGCGTGCGCCGCATCCACTACCTTTCCCTGGAATACCTCATGGGCCGCCTGCTGGAGAATAACCTCCGCAATTCCGGCCTCTATGAGCCCGTGAAACAAGCGCTGCACGATCTGGGCAAAGACCTCGACGCCCTGCTGCAGAGCGAGCCTGACATGGGCCTGGGCAATGGCGGCCTGGGCCGCTTGGCGGCCTGTTTCATGGATAGCCTCAGCACGCTGAACCTGCCCGCCATCGGCTACGGCATCCATTATGAGTTCGGCCTCTTCCGCCAGGAATTCGTCAACGGCCGTCAGGTGGAGCATCCTGACGCCTGGATGCGCGACGGCTCCCCCTGGAAGATCGCCCGCCCTTCCTACCGGCAAAAGATCCATCTCTACGGCCGCGTCATTCAAAAATTCGACGACCACGGCAACCCGCATTCCGAATGGATCGACACCAAGTGCCTGCTCGGTCTGCCCTGGGACATTCCCATCGTCGGCTATGACAGCCACACCGTGAACGTCTTGCGCTTGTGGCAGGCGCAGGCGGACGAGGACTTTAACTTCCAGGTCTTCAACGAAGGTTCATACATCGAGGCCCTGCGTGAGAAGGCCATCGCCGAGACCGTCTCCAAGGTGCTTTACCCCAATGACTCTACCGAGTCTGGCAAGGAGCTCCGCCTCGTGCAGCAGTACTTCTTTGTCGCCTGCTCTCTGGCTGACATCGTGCGCCGCTTCAAGGGCGGCTACAACCTGCCCTGGAGCGAATTCCCCAGCAAGGCCGCCATCCAGCTCAACGACACCCACCCCGCCGTGGCCATCCCGGAGCTCATGCGCATCCTGCTCGACGAGGAAGGTCTGCCATGGGCCCAGGCCTGGAAAATCTGCCAGGAGACCTTTAGCTACACCAACCACACCCTGCTGCCCGAGGCACTGGAAATGTGGTCCGTCAGCCTCTTTGAGCGCGTGCTGCCACGCCACCTCCAGATCATCTACCAGATCAATGCTCAGTTCCTGGATGGCGATGTCGAGGCCAAGTGGCCTGGAGACAGCGA
>JAIWOJ010000052.1 GCA_020216965.1 Prosthecobacter sp. | reverse complement strand
GAGACCAAGAAGCTCCATCTGCTTAGCGGTATCTCCGGTTGGGGCTGGCCCGCCGTGCGTGATGAAGCGCCCGCTCTCAAGGCCACCGTGGTTTATGCCAGCGGTGAGAAAGAGGAGTTCACCTTCGTGAATGGCGTGCATTTCTCTGACTACATCCGTCCCATTGAGGTGCCCGGCTCCCGCTATGTGGAGGGCATCACCGACGGCCAGCAGATGCGCCTGCTGACCCTGGAGCTGACAAAAAGCGGCCCGGCCAAAACGCTGATTCTTGAAAGCCCTGCTGGAAACAAAACCGCCCCTGTCATCGCCGCCATCACGGCTGACATTCAGGGCCGCGGCCCGAATGTAGAAGCGACGCCCCCGTCGCTTAGACCGGTGCCTGCGGCTCCTGCGCTGAGAGGCAAGAAGGCGACGAGGGCGTCGCCTGCACCGGCTTCAAGCGGCGAGGGCGCCGCTTCTACGGTAAGCGGCGGGGGCGCCGCTTCTACTTTTGGCCCCAAAGAAGGCGGTAAGGGCGATGGCCCGTTGGTCCCAGCCAGTCCGCCGCAGTGGGAGGCAGGCAAAACCAAGGTTCTCGTCATCGGCGGCGGTTCCTCGCACAACTTCAAAGACTTCTTTGGCACCACCGATGTCGCCACGCTGAAAGGGGCTGGCTTCAGCGTCCATTACACCGAAGACCGCGATCAGGCTGCCGCCGAGCTCGCCAATGCCGACGTGGCCATCATTAGCGTGAACCGCAAATTTTTTGACACCGCCGCGTATCGCAAAGCGCTCTTTGACTTCGCTGCCGCAGGCAAAGGCATCGTCATGCTGCACCCCGGCACCTGGTATGGTTATGCCACCTGGCCGGAGTTGAACGCGCAGATCGTCGGCGGAGGCGCGCGCGGGCATGACAAGATTCATCCTTTCGATGTCAAAGCCCTCCGGGCCGACCATCCCGTCATGAAAGACGTGCCCGCCAGTTTCACCGTCGAAGACGAGCTCTACTATGTGAATGCCGAAAACGTTCCCGAAGGCACCACCCCGATCGAAGTGCTGGCCGAGACGAGCAACAGCGACAAATACCAAAAGCCGCACCCGAGTGTCTGGATCACCCAGCATCCGAAAGCCCGAGTCGTCGGCATTGCCCTGGGGCATGATGCCCGCACCCATGATTTGAAGCCTTACCAACAGCTTCTCATCAATGCGGCACGTTGGTGCGCCGGAAAGTAAGCCCGCTTGATCCGCGTGGATTGAACCGCCTTGGCTTAGCGGCGCTTCAGCACACGCTTGTAGATCAGGAGCACAAGCAGAGAGCCCGCTGCGGCAATGCCGATGCTGCGGAGGTTGATGCCATCTGCGGCTGACCACCCGAGTAGATTGGTGGCGATGAAATTGCCAAGCAGGCCGCCCAGGATGCCCAGAATGATGGTGCGGAAGAGCCCGTTGGAATCATTGCCAGGATGCAACCATTTGCCAAGAGCGCCTCCAATGAGGCCGACGATGATCCAGGAGAGTATTCCCATAATGCGCCGAGGCTAAAATCGCCGTCTTCAGAGTCAATGCTAGATTTTTGCCTGTCGGCGCGGCAGTAGGCCATCTCTTGCAAGGCAAGTCGGCACGACCTAGCCTGATGGCTCATGAGTTTTCGCACCACCCTGATCCTTCTCTCTGCCGCCATCATGCTTGGTTTAGCCATTCTTGGGATTGAGCGCTGGCTGCCGAGTACGCGTGAGCTGGCAGAGATGCGCCGTGGCCCAGTCCGGAAAGAATCAAAAAAGATCACGCAGATTGAAATCGAGCACCCAGGGGCGAGCGACCACGTCAGCCTCCAATGGGATGGAGGGCAGTGGTGGGTGCGGCAGCCATTTAATGATCTGGCGGACCCTGAGCGCGTGACGAAGCTGCTCTCTGAAATCCAAGCCACAGGCTGGCTTCAGCGTGTGCACCGTCGTGAGTTTGACGATGCAGCCTGGGAGCGCACGCTTTTGGATAAGCCTAAGCATGTGATCCGATTGCAGGAGGGAGGTGAGCAGGTGCTGGACTTGGCGGTGGGAGCTGCCTCCCCAGTGGAAGGCAGCCACTATTTGGCGATCCGCCAGGCCGTGGGAAGGGGCGGGGCTGCTGCCTACGCCGCACGTACCACGCTGCCAGAGATGCTCAAGGCGACTTCTGCGGAGTGGCGAGACAATAAGCTGCTGCGCCTGCCTGCTGAGCTGGTCACGGGGCTAAAGCTGGCGCATGCTCAGGGGCAGATCGAGCTGGCACGTGCGGATGGGAAATCTGCCTGGGAGCTGGTCAAGCCACTGCGTGCGCGAGGGAGCGCGGAGCGCATCAATGACATTCTTTCCACCCTGCTAAACCTCACGGTCAAAAGCGCCGCAGAGCCGCCTCCAGGCACGACGGCGACCCCCTCCGCAACGCTTCCAGGGGTCTCCAATGGTGAGCTGCGTGCCCAGATCACGCTAGCTGGCTTTGTCAAACCGGTGGAGTTGGTTCTGGAAAAGCCTGATGCAGCAGGTGAGGGCGTCACGAAGGCGAGCGTCAACCTACGCAAGCCAGTTTTCACCGTGCTCTCCAAGTCTCTTGGTGACCTCTGGGCAGAGCCCAACCAGCTTCGCGATCGGATGTTGGCTCGGATTGATCGTGAGGCAGTGAGTGCGATCGAGATCACCAGCGCCTTGCATTTGCCGATCCAGATGGAAAAGCGGGATGACTCTTGGTTTCTGAAGCGTCATGAGCGGTGGTCAGCGGCGAATGGCGATCGTATCACGCGGTTCTTTGATGCGCTCAATAGCTTCCAGGTTCTGGAGTTCACCTCGGACAGCGCCGCGAACCTCTCCGCCTATGGCCTGGAGGCACCGTTTTTGAGCGTGTCGTGGACGATTTCAGGGAAAAAAACGAGCCTCCTTTTTGGGGCAAACCCAGAGAGCACGGAGTTTTTTGCCAAGTATGCGGATGAGCCTTCGGTGCTGCGTGTGGATGCTTCCATCCTGCCCTCGATCCCCCAGGAGGGGATCAAATGGAAAGGGCTGGGTGTGGTGCGCTTTAGCCAGTTCGCGCTGCGGCAGATCAGCCTCTCTGCTGGGACGGCACCCCCGACGGTCCTGCGGCATGATCCAGGCACGGCGCAGTGGTCAGGTGAGAGGGCTGGGCAGGATCTGAGCGCCCTGATTGATCGGGTAAAGGCAGATCGCCTCTCAGATGCCCTGTCTAAGCTGAATGCACAAGATTGGGTGGGCGATACGACGGCGGCGATCCCGCTGCTGCAAGATCCTGCCCTGCGCATTGTCGTGACACTGGGCGAGCCTGGGGCGAGCACGGGCCCCACCCGGGACTTGGTCTTGAGCTTCAGCCCCACCCAGGCGGGAAACATGAACGCGGCTTTGTTTTATGGTCAGCTCCAGGGGGATGCGGATATCTTTTACATCGCGCGTAGCACGCTGCTTGAGCTGCTGGCCCCGGTCTTCCGCTCTGCGGAAAAGTAGTGTGGTCCCCTGGATTCAGCACACCGTGACGCCGCGGGCACGCATCTCGCGGAACCAGCGCACATATTCGGGCACGCCTTGGGCGATGGTGGTGGTCGGGCGGAAGTTGAGCAGGCGGGTCGCTTTGCTGACGTCGGCCGAGGTCAGCGGCACATCGCCGGGCTGGTCGGGCAACTGGCGGATTTGTGCTTTTTTGCCCACGGCATCCTCGATGGTGGCGATCAAGTCGTTGAGCGTGACGGTCTGAGAGCCGCCGAGGTTAAAGATCTCACACATCGGGCCTGAGGCGTAATCCAGCGCGCCTAGGATGCCGTCCACGATGTCACGGATGAAGGTGTAATCGCGCGCGGTGGTGCCGTCGCCGTATTTGTCGATCGGTTGGCCGTCCTCAATCAATCGGGTAAATTTGGAGATGGCTAGGTCGGGTCTTTGGCGTGGGCCATAGACAGTGAAGAAGCGCAGACAGACGGTGCGGATGCCGTGGAGGTGGCTGTAATTGGAGCACATCTGCTCACCGGCCATTTTCGTCATGGCGTAGGGGCTGATGGTCTGGAGGATGGGATCCTCCTCACTGAAGGGCACCTTTTTGTTCAGGCCATAGACGGAGGAGCTGCTGGCGAAGACGAAGTGACGGCAGCCGGTGAGGCGCGCGGCCTCCAGGAGGTGAAAGGTGCCGCGAATATTCACATCGATATACAACCCGGGGTCTGCGATGGAGGGGCGCACGCCCGCGCGGGCAGCGAGGTGGATGACGGCATCAAAACGGCCCTGCTCAAAGACCTGGCGGACAAAGGCGGCGTCGGTCAGGTCACCCTCCTGCACATGCACGCGCCCCTCAAAGGCAGCGACGTTGGCGCGCTTGATGGCGGGGTTATAGTAGTCGTTGAAGCTATCCAGGATGGTGATGCGGGCATCACGGGTGGAGAGAATCCGCTCGACGGTGTGGGAGCCGATGAAGCCGGCACCGCCGGTGACGAGGATGTTCATGGGGCAGGGAGGAGGAGCTAAGGGGTGAAAACGGCCCGTACGCTCAGGCAGGGGATCGGTGTTTGCAACCTGCCTGGGCTGTAAAAAAACTGGCACGCAAGAGAGAGGAGGGCCATGGGTATGCCATGCCAGATCTATCTGCCCTAGCACGAGAGGCCGCTGGAAGAGCTTATGCGCCGTATTCCGGCTTCCAGGTCGGGGCTGCGCTGCTTACGGCCCAGGGCGGGCTCTTCACCGGCTGCAATGTGGAAAATGCCAGCTATGGCCTGACTGTATGCGCGGAGCGTGCCGCCATCTGCCAGGCCGTGGCAGCGGAGGGGGCGGGGATGAAGGTGGCGCGTCTCGCGGTGGTCTGTCTTCAGCGTGAATTTCCACCTTGTGGCGCGTGTCGTCAGGTCATCGCTGAGTTTTCCCTTCCCCTGGGCAGCACGGAGGTGACGCTGATCCAAAACGGCCAGCCAGTGACCCTGCGCCTAGCTGATCTGCTGCCCCATTCTTTTTCCCTATGATGAACGTTGCCAAACATACCCTGCTGCTCCTGATCGCCTGTTGCCAAAGCCTCCTTGGCGCGGTGGATGTGGTGGAGCATGTGCGCGCCCATCCTGCGGGCGATGTGCCTTTTTCCCTGGACCGCTCCGTTTTTGCTACGGACACACGCGATCTGCCCATCGGTGTTTTTGATTCCGGCATCGGTGGTCTGACGGTGCTAGAGGCACTGCTGACGCTGGATGTTTTTCACAATGAGACGATGAAGCCAGGGGCGGACGGGGTGCCGGACTTTGCTGGGGAGCGGTTTCAGTATTTTGGCGACCAGGCCAACATGCCCTACGGGAACTACTCCAGCGCTGGGCGCACGGATTATCTGCGTGAGCTGATCCTGAAGGACGCGATTTTTTTGCTGGGCAAGCGCTGGTTTGACCCTGAGGCAGGTGCCTTCCGTCAGGATAAGCCGCCGGTGAAGGCGCTGGTCATCGCCTGCAATACGGCCACCGCTTATGGCATCGACGATTTGCGTGAGGCGCTGAAAGCCTGGGAGCTGCCCGTGATCGTGGTGGGCGTGGTGGAGGCGGGTGCGCGGGGCGTGCTGGCTGGGCATGACCAGGGGGCGGTGGGCGTGCTGGCCACCGTGGGCACCTGCGCCAGTGGGGCCTATCCGCGCGTGATCGGGCAGACGCTGGGGCTAGCTGGGCGCAGCGTGCCGCTGGTGACCCAGCAGGGCAGCCCGAACCTAGCCGGGGTGATCGAGGGGGATCCCAGCTTTCCTGAAACCGTGCCTGAGCGTTGTGCCGTGGATGCGCGTGAGCTGTTGCTGACTCATGCCCAAAGCGTGGGGGCTGCCCCGCTATCCACGGTGGTGCTGGGCTGCACGCACTTTCCGCTGGTGCAGGAGGAGATTGATCGTGCCTTTGCCGCCCTGCGCGCGCAGCCGCAGTTCCGCCCGCTGCTGGCGGAGACCTTGCGCTATGTGAACCCGGCGGAGTGGACGGCGCGGGAGCTTTTTCGTGAGCTAGCAGCCGCGCGCTTGAGGGCTAGGGAGGCGCACGGTGCGGACCGCTTTTACCTTTCCATCCCCCATCCCCTGCGCCGGGATCTGCCGCTGACGGCAGATGGCGGCCTGGAAAAGGACTTTAAGTATGGCCGCCAACCGGGCCGCCTGGAGGTGGAGGATACGGTGAATGTGCCTATGACCCGCGCCCGCATCCCAGCGACGACGCGCGCGCTCATCCAGCGCCGGCTGCCGGAGGTGTGGCGGCGTCTGGCGGAGTGACTGCGAGCCCAGCCAGCCTGCGCGCATAGGCCAGGGTATCGATCTCAGCGGGGGTTTTGTCCCGCCGGATGGCCTGGATGCGCGGGAAACGGAGGGCGAGGCCGCTGTCATGCCTGTTGCTGGGCTGGATGGAGTCAAAGGCGATCTCTAGCACCGTGTCTGGCAGCACCGTGCGCACGCGGCCTTTTTCCTCCAGGGTGTTGGCGGTGAAATGCTCCGTCAGGGCTTCGATCTCGGCATCGGTCAGGCCGCTGTAGGCCTTGCCAATGACGCGCAGCGCGCCGGTTTCCTCATCCCGCACGGCAAAGGTGTAGTCGCTGAGCACATGGGCGCGCTTGCCGTGGCCTTGCTCCGCCTTCACCACGACCACGTCCAGCGTGGCAAAGGCCTTTTTCAGTTTGAGCCAGGACTTGCCGCGCCGCCCTGGTGCATAGGCGCTGTGGGCGGATTTGAGGATGAGGCCCTCATTGCCACGGCGGCGTGCGGCCATGAAGAGCGCCTCAATCTCCTCCGCTGAGCGTGCCTGCTGCACTTGGATCAGCGCCAGCCTGCCATCGTCAGGCAGGTGCAGCGCTTCCAGCACCTGCCGTCGTGTGCTCAGCGGCTCCTCCAGCAGGGAGCGCCCATCCTGCCATAGCAGGTCAAAGATGACGTAACGCACGCTGATGTCACTGGGCAGGAAAAGGTCTGCCTGATCCCGGCGGCCAAGGCGCTTTTGCAGATCAAAGAAGGTCAACTTTTTGCCCTCGGCATAGGCGATGATTTCGCCATCTAGGATGACATCCTGCGGCAGGCTGCGGACGGCGTTGAGCACCTCAGGAAACTGGCTGCCGATGGGCTTCAAATCGCGGGTAAAGATCTCCACCCTGTCAGCGCAGCGGTGCACTTGCGCGCGGATGCCGTCATATTTGTCCTCCACCCACAGGGCGGTGATGCCGTCCTCCGTCATGCGCTGCCAGATGTCTGCTGCCGTTTCTTCCGGGGAGGCCAGCATGACCTTGAGCGGCACAAAAGGGCGCGGCTGGGCATCGGCCAGCCTGCCCTCACGCGCCAGCCAGGCGGCGCGGCCGATATCGCCACAGAGCATGGCGGCCTGCCGCACGGCGTCAGCATTTTGCCCAAAGGCAGCGGCGATGGCTTCCTCAATGAGCCCTTCCTTCGAGCCCATGCGCAGCTCCCCGGTGAGCAGGCGGATGAGCCAGGAGCCATCCTGGGCCGACAGGCCCGCCAGGGCGGTGCGTAGCCGTTGCACGCGCGCGACTTGGCTGCTGGCCTGGCGCAGTTGATCCAAAAGCGCAGCCACCTGCTCTAGCGGCAGCGCCACGGGCTGCAGCGCTGCCTTTTGCAGCACCAGAAAAGCCGTGCGCCCTGCATCTGCCTGGCTGCGTGAGATGGCACGGTACTCCGCATCATGGATGCCGCTGAGCTCCTGCAGGGCACGGCGGATCAGGGCCCAGCCGGTATTCAGCGGTGCCTCCCCCGCGGCCGCATCCCCAGTCTGCCCGGCGCAGTAGCGCGCCGCCAGGGGGAGGGAGGGTAGGTCCAGAGCGCGCAGGTAGTGGGCGAGGTGCTCCACCTTGCGCAGACGGGAGCTTTCCGCCGCCGTGCGCGCACAGGCGGCGGCCCAGGCCGTCAGGCTGTCAGGCGGGGCATCCTGGGGCGTCAGGTTGGGGGCGGTGTCAGGGGGCACCTCGATCTCAGCGCTGCCTGGGTGATGCAGCGTCAGCTCCAGTTGGTCTGCTTTTTCCAGCGTCCACGCCTCATAGCCGCGTGCGCGTAGGTCAGCGGCAAAGGGCTGCGTGTGCCCATGCACGAGATAGACGCGACGCGGCTGCACGGTCTGCACCGTCTCCAGCAGCTCAGGGTAGTCTGCATGGTCACTGAGGGGTAGGATTTCATCCACCTGGTAGCGAAAGCGCGCCCCAGGCTGCATCGCCCAGCCGGTCATCATGGCCGTGCGGCAAACCTTCAGCTTCTTCAGCGCGAGAGATTTGCCATGGCTGGGAGGGAACAGCAGCACATGCCCGCGTGCCTGGCTGGCATCAAAGAGGCGGTAGTCCGGCACAGCCCCTAGCAAGGGGCGCACCGCCTCCGTCATCTCCCACACCGCCTTGTGGAGCATCACTGGGTGCCCGGCCTGCGCCAGCGCGCAGAGGATCTCTTGGGCCTTGCCCAGGGAATAACCAAGCAGCACAGGGATGCCGCCATCCTCCAGCGTCTCGCGCACAAACTTCAGCATCTGCGCCACCACCTCAGAGACCGGAGGGAAGCGGAACTGCGGCAGACCAAAGGTGCACTCCATCACCAGCGTGTCCGCAGGCAGCAGCTCGCATTTTTCTGAGCTTAGGCCCTGGCGCAGCTTGTAGTCCCCGGTGTAGAGCAGCGTCGCGCCATCGCTCTGCCGTGTCAGGTGCAGCATCGCAGAGCCAAGGATGTGCCCAGCGGGCAGCAGGCGCAGTTCCCAGCCCTCCCATCCCAGCGCAGAGCGCATAGGCAGGGCATGAAAGACGCCATCTTTTTTCAGCCCATAGCGCTCCCGCATCAGATGCAGAGTGATCTCTGAGCAAAAGGTCAACTCATGGCGGGCAACATGGTCCGCATGGGCATGGGAAATAAAAGCGCGCTCCACGCCAAAGTGCGGGTCCAGCCAGAGGTCCGCCTCAGGCAGGTAAATCCCCTGGCGGTGGGTGACGGTCAGAAGCGGCGGCGGCATGATGGGCTGGGATACGCGCCAGGTCGGCAAAA
>JAIWOJ010000051.1 GCA_020216965.1 Prosthecobacter sp. | reverse complement strand
GCCCGGCTGGAATTGAAGGGGCTGAAGCGCTTCCCACAGCCGTATCCTGTAAGCATGAAAATCGGCATCACAGGAGTCAGCGGATTGATTGGTCAAAAAGTCGGCCAACTCGCCCTGGCGGCAGGGCATGAGGTCATCGGCTACTCTCGGCGGGCTTTGAGCGCACCCCATGTGGCGACACGGTTTTGCCAATCCACAGCCCATGACGTGCTGCCAGAGACTCCCCTTGATGCCCTGGTGCATCTTGCAGGCGAGTCACTGCTAGGGGTGTGGACGGCGGCGAAGCAGCGGCGCATTTGGGAAAGCCGTGTGCAGCTCACCCAGGCGCTCGTGGCGCGGCTGGCGACTTGGCCGCCGCAAAATCGCCCACGCGTGCTGCTTTGTGCCTCAGGGATCGGCTTCTACGGGGACCGTGGTGATGAGGTCTTGGGCGAGCACAGCAGGGCTGGCTCCGGTTTTTTAGCCGACCTCTGCCAGGCCTGGGAGGCTGCAGCGCGGCAGGCGGAGGCACTGGGCATCCGTGTGGTGCTACTGCGCACGGGCGTGGTGCTTGCCACGGAGGGCGGTGCGTATCCGCTGATGCGTTTGGCCTTCCGTTTTGGCCTAGGTGGCCGCCTTGGATCAGGCCGGCAATGGGTGTCTTGGATCCATGCCCAGGATGAGGCTACGCTGATTCTGTGGGCGGCAGAGACCGAGTCCGTGTCTGGGCCGCTCAACCTCTGCGCGCCTGAACCCGTGACGAATGCGGACTTCACCCGCGCTCTCGCTCATCGCCTGCACCGGCCAGCCATGCTGCACGCGCCCGCGTTTGCGCTACGCCTGCTCGCTGGTGGGATGGCGCGTGAGATGCTGCTAGCCAGCCAGCGCGCCCAGCCACAAGTGGCACAGGCACAGGGCTACCGTTTTGCTTACCCGAGCCTCTCCGAGGCTCTGAGACATCTAGCGTGATCGTGAAGATCGCTTACCCCGAATGTTCAAGGCGAGGGGTAGCTCTCCGCTGGGTTCACGGGCAGCCAGAGGCATTCACCAGGGTGCCAAGAGGCTCTCCGACGAGGGCGCGGCGGATGTTATCAGGCTCATTCATGCTGAAGACGATGATGGGCATGTTGTTCTCTTGGCAGAGGGAGAAGGCGGTAGCGTCCATCACCTTGAGCTGCTGCGTCAGACAGTCCTGGAAACTCACACACTCGTAGCGCTTGGCTTGCGGATTTTTTGCGGGGTCGCTGTCGTAGATGCCATCCACCTTGGTGGCCTTGAAGACCACATCTGCCCCGATCTCGCTGGCCCGCAGGGCCGCCGTGGTGTCTGTGGAAAAGAAGGGATTGCCTGTGCCAGCGGCGAAGATGACCACACGGCCTAGCTCCAGGTGGCGCATGGCACGGCGGCGGATGAAGGGCTCAGAGACGTTTTTCATCTCAATGGCACTTTGCACGCGCGTGGGCACATCGATGGCCTCCAACATACTCTGGAGGGCCAGGGAATTCATCACCGTGGCCAGCATCCCCATGTAGTCGGCTGTGGTGCGTTCCATGCCCTTATTGCTGGCAGAGACGCCACGCCAAAAATTGCCACCCCCGACGACTAGGGCAATCTCAAGCCCAGTCTGGTGTGCTGCTTTGATCTGTGCAGCCATGTCCTCGACGATCGGGGGGCTGATATTGTCCGTGCTGCCAGGCTCCCGGAGAGCCTCGCCACTGAGTTTGAGAAGAACGCGCCTAAATTTCCGGTTGCCGAGGGAATCGCCCATGAATGGTATGAATTGTCAGCGTCATACATGAGCCGCCTCAGCTTGCAAAGACATTTGTGGCGCGTGAGTCACAGCGCGGCAGCATGGGATGCATGGTTCATCCCTTTCAGCATTGTTCAGCCTGTGGCTCGCGAGATCTGGCGGCTCGCAGTCGGCGTGAATTTGTCTGCACGGCCTGCGGCTACCGGCACTTCATCACCCCGATCCCTGCCGCCTGTGCGCTCGTGACGGACAGTGCGGGTCGCCTGCTGGTCATCCGCCGCGCGCATGAGCCGGGGCTGGGAAAATGGGGGCTGCCTGGCGGCGTGATCGAGGGCGGGGAGACGGGGGAGGAGGCTTGTGCCCGTGAGTTGGCTGAAGAGGTAGGTCTTCGCCTTCCAGCGGCAGACTTTCACTATCTGACCTCCCTGCCGAACGACTATCTTTTTCAGGGCTTCCTCTGGCCGACGATTGATCTCTTTTTCACTGCCCAGGTGGCTGATTTTCGCGCGGTGTTGGCTGCTCCAGATGAGGTTTCCGAATGGGCTGCACTTGCCCTGGAGGAGGTCCCGCTGGCGGACTTTGCCTTCCCCTCGAATGCACAAGCGGTGTGGCTGCTGCAGGCTGGGAAGCCTTTCTAAAAAATGCGCTCGCCAGCAGCCGGTCTTTTGGTTCGTTGTCTGGCATGTCCTCTCCACTCTTTGACCTGACTGGCAAACGCGCACTGATCACCGGCGGCAGCCGCGGCCTGGGCAAGGCCATGGCACGCGGATTCGCGGAAGCCGGTGCCCAGGTGATGATCTCCAGCCGAAGCGCTGAGGAGCTGCAAGCTGCGGCCGCCGAGATTGCAGAGGGGCTCACCGTCCGCGTGGAATGGAGCGTCGCAGACATGGCAGACCGCGCGCAGGTGCGCGCCCTGGCAGCCGAGGCGGAGGCGCGGCTAGGCGGGGTGGACATTTTGGTGAACAACGCTGGCATCAACAATCCCCAGGCCATCGATGAGATCACGGACGAGGTCTGGGATAAAAACGTCGAGGTGGACCTCACGAGCGTGATGGGCCTGACACGCGCGCTCGTGCCCGGCATGAAGGCGCGGCGCTGGGGGCGCATCATTCACATTTCCAGCGTGTTGGGGGTGGGGGGCAGGCTCAAGCGAAATGTCTATTGCGCCTGCAAGGCGGCACTGATCGGCCTCGCACGCGCCAGCGCGCTGGATCTGGGCCCCTACGGCATCACGGTGAACTGCCTCTGCCCCGGCCCCTTTCTCACCGACATGCCAGGCAAGCTGCTCAATGACGAAGAGAAAAAATACTTTGCCGACCGCACCGCCCTGAAACGCTGGGCTTCCCCGCGTGAGCTGGCGGGACCGGCTCTGCTCTTGGCAAGCGAGGCAGGCAGCTACATCACGGGGGAGGCGCTGGTGGTCGATGGCGGTGCTGCGATCAATACCCTGTGAGCTGACACAGCCCCCATCATGCCCCAGGGCGTGGCACCTGGCTGCGGACGATGTTCATGGCCCCATTCAGCTCACCCCCAGGCTCAATGGCGACTGAGCGCGCGGTGACATCTCCATTCACGGCACCGCCCGAGGCGATGGCAAGCGGCCCACTGCAGATGATGGTGCCAGTGACGCGCGCCTGAATGTCAGCCTCCTCGGCATGGATGGGATTGAGGAACGTGACGTCTGCCCCTTTCTCGACCACCAAGCGGCGGCAGCGCACCTGGCCGATGATCTTGCCGGTCGTGCGAAAGAGGGCATCGCCGCTGGCTTCCACATTGGCCTCAAAGGTGCCTTGGCAGCGCAAATCGCGGCAATGCACTTGGTCCGTGCTGAGGTGCCCACGTTTGCGGATCAGGAGGTCTCCACGGGTCTTCACCGGCTGGGTGGAGTCCATGTTGATCTCCACATCTTCCAGAGAAATCAGGGCCCCACACTGTGGGCAACTCGCTGAGCGTGAGGAACGGCCTACCTTAAATTTGTGCCGACAGTCAAAACAGTCTGCATCTTTGAAGTAGGCATTGCGGTAAATCCCCTGCTCCTTCATCCGTTGCAGGGTGGTGGCCGTCATCGGCTCCGGGGCAGGCGTGGGCGGCGGGGAATTGGATTGCGGACGCCGCAATGTCCCTGTGAGCGGGCGCGCTGGGGGTGGGGCTTCTGTGGCCTCCTTCACAGCATCCATCGGCTCAGCCTCAGGCTGGGAAGGCACGGCTACGGAGGGCGGCTTGTCTCCCGAAGACTCTGCCACCGCCTGCTGGGTGGAGGTGTCTTCGACGGCAGATGCCTGCTGCTTCAAAAAGACGCCAAACCCGCCCTCCTCCACCTCCTGCTGGCTTGGCGGTGTCGTCAGCAATTCTGCCTCTTCAGCGGCAGCATGAGGAATATGCACTCCGCCATTCTTGGCAGGGTCTGGCGGTGGGTGCGTGCCATTTTTCGCAGGAGCCGAGCTACCATTGGGCGTCGCAGGCACATCCCAATCCTCCGAACCACGCACCCGGCCTGCCCGGCTGGCGGTGGAGGCAGTGACCTTTCCACGCTGGATGGAAAGATGAACGCCACATTTTTTACAAAAGGTAGAAACGACGAGGCGCGGCTCATACTGAGCCGCGCCGCATTCAGGACATCTCACCTCGATCTGGCCTTTGGGTGGCGTGGGACCGTCGCTTTTTTTGCCAAAAAGTCCCCTGAGCACAGAGATATGGGTTGGGGTGGCTTAGTTGCCGCCGCCGGAAGAGAGCGGACGAGAGGGTGCCGCAGACTTGGCGGTATCTGCTTTTTTGCCAACGGAGGACTGACCCATGAAGGTCGCCCCTTCTTCGATGGAGAGAGTGCCAGCCGCGATGTCACCCACCAGGATGGCGTTGCTCTTCAGTTCGCAGCGCTCGACGACGGTGATGTTGCCTTCGACCTTGCCGAAGATGACCACGGAGCGGGTTTTGATCTCGCCTTTGATGAGGGCGTTTTCGCCGACGGTCAGGGCACCATCGGAGTGAACTTCACCTTCGATTTTGCCATCGACGATGAGGTCATGGGAGAATTTGATCGAGCCTTTGATCTCGACATCGTTGGCGAGGACGTTTTTGCTGGAGGTCATGGAGTAGGAGGGGGAGGGGGCGCGTTGAGGTGGGGCGGCTGGAGCCGGAGTGGAGAGGATGGGGGCGCGCTCGACGACGGGAGCAGGGACTGGGGAAGTCTCTGGACGCAGATCTTTGGGCGCTTCGCTAGATTGACCGATGATTTGCCTGAGCATGGGAAGGAAATATACGGGCCCTCAGAGACGGGTGTCAATGTCTCGGTCAAATTTTTTGCCACATGCAGCCCGCGCGCTGCTCTCAGTGCTCTCAGCTTTCATAGGCCGTGGGATCAGGGATGCCCACGAGCTGAAATGCCTCCCTGCGCTCGACACAGGTGCCGCAGCGCCCGCAGTGCAGCGCGCGCCCTTTGTAGCAGCTCCAGGTATGGGAAAAATCCACCCCGAGATCTGCCCCCAGGCGGGTGATGCCTGCCTTGTCCAGGTGAATGAAGGGCCGCAGTAGCTCCACCCGCGCGTAGGTGCCCTCCCGCATGGCGGCGGCCATGGCCTGCATGAAGGGCTCTCGACAGTCGGGATAAATGGCGTGATCCCCGGCATGGGCAGCGATGACGAGCGCCTCGGCACCCGCAGATTCCGCGATGCCGCAGGCGATGGCGAGCATGATGCCATTGCGGAAGGGCACCACCGTGCGCTTCATGTTCTCATCGGCGTAGTGCCCCTCCGGCACTTCCCCGCCACTGCGCAGGAGATCGGAGGTGAAAAGATCATTCACAAAGGGCAGCGCCACCACGTCATGCCGCAGGCCCATCCGCGCCGCGTGCCAGCGTGCCTGCTCAAGCTCACGGTCATTGTGCTTGGAGCCGTAGTCAAAGCTCACCGCGCCTGCCAGCTCATGCTCCCTGGCCGCCCAGTGCAGGGCGGTGACGGAATCCATGCCGCCGCTGAGGAGGACAAAGGTCTTCATGGCGTTGCCTGCGCTTAGGGTTTCGGCAGCTCTAGCTTGCCGTCAAAGTCAGGATAGCGCGCCTCACAGGTCAGTTGGATGCCGCCGCGCGGGGCAAAGCGGCCACGCACCACCGCTTGGCGCGGCGCGCAAGCCTTCACCAGGTCATCCAAGATGCGGTTGACGATCGCTTCATTGAAAAGGGCATGGTTGCGGTAGCTGGCGAGGTAGAATTTGAGCGACTTGGTCTCCACACAGCGCTCCTCGGGGATGTAGAGGATCTCGATGTGCGCCGCATCTGGCTGGCCGGTCACGGGGCAGAGCGAGGCAAAATCAGGCTGGCTGAGGTGAATCGTGTAAGCACGGCCGGGGTTGCGGTTGGGAAAGGTCTCCAGCACGGCCTCGTCCGGGCTGGCGGGCAGGCGGTGTTCAGAGCGGCCAAGCAGGGAAAGTTCAGGGATTTCAGGCATCGATGCTGAACATGGCTTTGAATGCCCAGGCTGCAACCGCCGCTGTCCGGCACGGAACTTCGCGCTTCCCTGGCGTCCTGGCCGCGTCCAGGCTCGTTGATAATCACTCATCCCGCCCTCATGCGCATCGAATTAGTCAATACTGGCGACGAGCTCTTGCTCGGCGATACCATCAACACCAATGCCGCCTGGCTGGGCCAGCAAATCGCCGCCCTGGGCCTCATGGTCTCCCGCCATCTCGTCGTCTCCGATGGTGCCGTCATCAAGGATGCCATGGCTGAGGCCGCCGCGCGATCGGATGTCGTGCTTGTCTCCGGCGGCTTGGGGCCGACGAATGACGACCTCACGCGCGATTCTATCGCCGAGATCCTCGGCCTGCCGATGGAGCTGGATGAGGGGATCAAGGCGCACCTGGAGGCCTTCTTTGCGAAGCGAAATCGCGTCATGTCCAGCTCCAACCTCCGCCAGGCCATGGTGCCGCGCGGGGCGATCGTGCTGGAGAATCCCTTCGGCACCGCCCCCGGTCTCTATTTCCCTGCGGAGCTGAGCCATGCCCGCGGCTGGAATACCCATTTTTTCCTCATGCCCGGCCCACCGCGTGAGCTAAAGCCCATGATGGAAACGCATGTGGAGCCGCGCCTGCGCGCCCTGCTGCCTGATGGGGCCAGCCGCACCATCCGCTATTTCAAAATCACCGGTTTGGGCGAGAGCGACATCGTCGAGCGCGTGGAAAAGCAGCTCGAAGCCGTGCCTGGTCTCACCCTCGGTTACTGCATCCGTCAGGGGGATGTGGATGTGCGCCTCTCCGGCCAGCCCGGCCCTGTGGCCGCAGGTGAGGCCATCGTGCGTGAAAAGCTGGGGGAGCACATCGTCTCCACCGACCGCCGCCTGATCGAGCAGGTAGTGGTGCAGGCCCTGGCAGAGCGCGGCCAGTGGCTGGCAACGGCGGAATCCTGCACGGGCGGCTATCTAGCCAGCCGCATCACCGATGTCAGCGGCTCCTCCGGCGTCTTCGGCCACGGCTTCATCACCTATGCCAACGAGGCCAAGCAAAAGCACGTCGGCGTGCCTGCGGAGCTTTTAGAGCAGCACGGCGCGGTGAGCGAGCCCGTCGCCCGTGCCATGGCGGAGGGGGCAAGGGCCGCCTCAGGTGCCCACCACGCGCTCGCCCTCACCGGCATCGCCGGGCCGACGGGGGGCAGCGAGGCCAAACCCGTCGGCACCGTCTTCATCGCCCTAGCCTCCCAGGGCGCAGAGACCGTCGTCCGGCGCTTTTTCTACCCCGGCACGCGCGACCGCTTCAAGCTCCTCTCCAGCCAAGCCGCGCTCGACCTCCTGCGCCGTCGGCTCTTCGGCCTACCGCTGTGACGCCCGCATCGGGACAGAAAAGGAGCCCGGACACTCCTGTCCGGTGAAGAACCTGCGTTTGCTGCCCCCCGTGCAGGCGTAAGCTGTCCCGTGCCCCTGCTCGAAGCCTCCGACCTTGTCCGAACCTATCCCCTGACCGATGCCCCCGTGCCCGCCCTGCGCGGCGTGAGCCTGACGGTGGACCGGGGTGATTTCCTCGCCCTCATGGGCCCCTCTGGCTGTGGAAAATCCACCCTGCTGCAGATCTGCGGCGGCATGGACCGCGCAGACGCCGGCAGCCTGCGGCTGGATGGGCAAAACCTGGCCGGCATGGGCGATGCGGAGCTGACCCGCCTGCGCCGCGAGCGCATCGGCTTTGTCTTCCAGTTCTTCAACCTGCTGCCCACCCTGACCCTCCAGGAAAACATCGCCATGCCGCTGATGCTGGCGCGGATGCCTGAGCGCGCGGCCTTTGCCCGCGCGGCAACGCTGGCAGAGCGCGTGGGCATCAGCCACCGGCTGGGGCACCTGCCCGCGCATGTCTCCGGCGGTGAGGCGCAGCGGGCCGCCCTGGCACGCGCGGTCATTCACCAGCCCGCGCTGCTCATCGCGGACGAGCCCACCGGCAGCCTGGATAGCACGAATGGCGCGCGCGTGCTGGAGCTTTTCCGCGAGCTGAACCGTGAGCTGGGCGTGGCGATCCTCATGGCCACGCACGATGCCAGCGTGGCCGCCGCAGCGGGCAAGATCCTGCGCATGAAGGACGGGCGCATCCAGTCCCCGGAATGACCTTGCCCGCCATGCCCGCGCTGTTCCGCCGCCTCATCCTCCGCCCCATGCTGGCGCATCGCCTGCGCACCGCCGTGACGGCCCTGGGCGTCACCCTGGGCGTGGCGGTGGTGCTGGCTATCCAGCTTGCCAACGCGGGCTCCCTGCGCGGCTTCAGCGCCGCCCTGGACGCGGTCTCCGGCAAGGCCGCGCTGGAGATCACCTGCCCGCCCCTGGGCCTGGATGAACGGCTCCTTGGCGAAATGAGCTGGCTGCGCGAGTTTGGCATCGCAGCGCCCGTCGTGGAGGCGGACGTGGCGCTGGCCAATGGCCGTGCGGAGGTCGTGCGCCTCATCGGCATCGATGCCCTGCGCGATCCCGCCCTGCGCGACTACGCGCTGAAAACCGGCCCGCAGGATGATGCGAGCAGCGGCATGGAGCTGATGCGCTTTCTCAGCGAGCCGGATGCCGCCCTGATCACCCGCAGCCTGGCGGAGAAGCTGGGGCTTTCCGCTAGGAAGAAACAGAAATCATCTAAGCTAAGATCGAATCCATCCCCTCAGTCGCAATCCGATTCAGATACGAATTCGACTGATTCTGGATCGCCGCTCAATGATTCTGGCAAGCTGCAAAAGCGTTCCGTTGCTTCTCTGGATCATTCCGCGCCTTCTCTGGATCGTTCAGTTCCTTCTCTGGATC
>JAIWOJ010000050.1 GCA_020216965.1 Prosthecobacter sp. | reverse complement strand
GATGCACCGGGATGGAAGGCTGATGGGGGAGCCATCCCAGAAGGCGCTGAAAGCGCGCTGAAAGGGGAGGAACCCACCGCCCCCGTTCCAGGCCCTGAGGGGGCGCTCACCTGGGCAAAACCCGCTGCACTGGGGGAAAAGGGGCTCACAGGAAATGCCGCCGCCGGCCCGCCAGGTGCCCCTGCACCAGCCGCGCCCACATCTGCCAGAGGCGGCGGAGGTCCCTGCCGCTTGGGAGGAAGGAGCGTGCCCGTGGCTGGGCTCGCCACCTTCTGATCTTGCGGTGCCGCCATGGAAAAAGGTGAGGCTCTCAGGCCAGGTGCCTGCGCTAGAGCTTGCCCATTCAGGGGAGCCAAAGGCGCATTTCGTGCCGCCGGGTTCGCCTCCCCTGCACTGCCGCGTGCAGCTGCCACCAGGTGGGGAAGTTTCGCCGCAGGCAAGGGCACGACACGCGGATCCTGGGGAGAAACGGGGGTCTGAAACAAAGCTGGGCAGACCCGGTAGATCTCAAAAACAGGCAGCGCCGCACGCCCACTGCGCAGTGCCTCATCAATCGCCTGCGCGGACACCGCCACTGGCTGCTCAGGCGGTAGGGAGCCTGGACGCGCCAATTCCGGCGGTAGCTGGGGCAAGACATCCCCCACCGTCAACGCAGGGCTAGCCGGAGCCGCTGTCGGCACGGCAAAAGGTGAACTCGCCGTCGCGACCGGCATCGCACTCGCGAGCTCGCCGGCCTGGGGCTTAAAAAGCGGAGCGCCGAAAGGACTAGCGGCGGCATTGAGCGGAGGGGCTTGCATTACGGGAGCAGAGACGATGGGCGGCGGAGCATCGGGGGCGGCACTCGCCTCCAGGCGGCCAGAGTCCGCACTGGCGGGAAACATGCTGCGGAAGGAGAAGCTCATGGGGAGCAACAGGACATGAATCCAGATTTATTAGAAAAAATCAAAAATATGAGGAGATGACGAACAAGCAATCCAAGCGCCAATTTAAGATTAAATAAATATCAGGCAAACCTAAGTCGAGTTTTTTTTCGGCCACCGCAGTGCCTCATAAAAAAGGACACTGAGGGAGGGGAGACCGGGGTAGTCTGGGAGAGTCGATGCCTCACAAAAGAGGACACCGTGGCCTATGGAGTCACGACGGATGAAGCTAAATTCAGAGATGAGAACCGCAGATGACGCAGAAAACGCACAGGATGAGCGTGTGAGGAAGGTCAGCCCGTGCACCTGATCTGGGTCTCCATGATTTCATCCATCCCTTTGAAAATGAGGTAAATAAGCAGCAAGCTGGTTTCCCATTTTCCTTTTTAGAATGATTGACTCAGACACCGCTTTCCTCAGGGACTGGAATGCCCCTGTTGCTAGGCAATACGGCATCCACCTGTGTTTTGGCAGGCTGCTGCTATGCTCTTGTGCGGCTGCCATGCTGCTGAGATTGGAAATTTTATCTCTCAGGCTAGCAGCCATTTCACCCAAGCTTCGGCATTGAGTTGGGCGAGGGCTGTCAGGCCGCCTGCCATCAGTAGCCCGGCACCACTAACGAGGGCGATCTCCAAAGCCTTGGTGAGCCTGAGTGCGGCTGGAGAGATGCCAAGATCAGAGAGGGTTTGAAATTCACGCCCGCGCAGGCGGAAGGAGAGGGTAAAGACGAGCGCTGAAACCGCCAAGGCGGCGGCGAGGGTGATGCCAAGCACGAGGAAAAGGAGTCTTTCTACCTGAAAGAGGGTGCTCATCAGGCTCTCAAACACCTCGCTGGGGCAGATGAGATGCACGGGCAGGCTTTCTTTGAGGTAGCGGCCTGCCAGCAATGCCTCCGATTTGGCGTCCTGGGGGAGAATGAGGATGGCACTGAGGGGCTGCTCATTTTCATCACCATGAAAGTGGAAGCTGCTCAAGTTCTCATCTGTGACTTCCTGGTACATCCGCACGCTGGCATTGGCGATGGTATGGCCGTTTTCTTGTTTCAAAACGGACTCCGGCTGGGCGGCGACATCGTCATGGCCGTGGGCTGCCCCTGAGATGAGTCGGGATGTTTTGAGATCGACAAAGACGGCCTCATCATCTGCACTGCCCGTCGGGGCCAGCACGCCGGTGATGCGCATCTTGAGGGGATACACGCCTGCGAAATCAAAGACCTGCTCCTGGGAAGAGAAGAGCGCGCTGCCGGGGTGCAGTGAGCGCTTTTGAGCTAGGCGCGCCCCGACGACGCAATCGCCGAGGCGCGTCATCATGCGGCCTTCCGCGAGGCGCAGATGGCGAAAGGAAAAGTACTCGATCTCTGTGCCGATGATGGGCGCGCCCTGGGCATGAAAACGCGCGTCGATCGGGATGGCAGCCGCTAGACCAGTGCTGCGGACTTCAGCGAGGTAGCGGGTCGGCAGGGATGGGAGGGGCTGCTGCTTGAAGTAGAGCGCCTTGAGCATCAAGTCTAGGGCACTGCCACGGCTGCCCAGGACCAGCGGCGTGGACAGCGCACGCGCACGCATGACGGTCTCTACTGCCTGGCCAAGCACCCGCAGGCAAAGCGGCAGGGCGGTGACTAAGGCGAAAGCTCCGGCCAGGAGGAGGGACTGAGCGCGATGCCGTGCCACATAACAACGGGCGAGGTGAAGAGCGGCGGCGATCATCGGGCAAAATCCTCCACACGGGCATATTGTGGGAAGCGTGGCAGCAGGGCGGCATCATGGGTGACGACGACGAGGCAGGCGGAGGTGCGTGCGGCGCTCTCAAAGAGCAGATCGATGACCCGATCCCGCCGTGCGGCGTCCAGGGAGGCCGTGGGTTCGTCAGCAAACAAAAAGCGCGGTTCATGGGCCAAGGCGCGCGCGATGGCGACTCGCTGGCGCTCGCCTTGGGAGATCTGGGCTGCGGGCTTTTGCCAGAGGTGCCCGATCTCAAGGTGCCCAGCCAGATCTTGCGCCGCATGGCGGCAATCCAGCCCGGTAAAGCGCTGGGGGAGGAGGATGTTTTCTCCGACGGTGAGGTAATCCAAGAGAGCAAAATCCTGAAATACCAGACCGACCTGGCGCAGGCGGAAGGCGCGGCATTCCGCCTCAGAAAGGGCGGTCAAATCCGTGCTGCCGAGGCAGATGCTGCCGCGTTGCGGCTTTAGCAGGCCGGCCATGAGGCGCAGGAGGGTGGTTTTGCCCGTGCCGCTGGGCCCCAGCAGGCCAAACGCGCCCCCGACAGGTACCGCGAGCTGCTCCACGCGCAGGCTGAACTGCCCGCCGGGGTAGCGAAAAGAGAGGTCGGTGAGGTGGATGCCCGCCATGCTGAATCGCCATTAAAAACGCGCCAAGGGGTGGATGCAATCTCTGTGACCTTGGCGAGGTAAGCCGAGGTCAAGGAAGGGCGCGCTCGGCGGGCGAGGTCTCCTTTTTCCACCGTAGAGCGGAGCTGGGTCAGCAGTTCCTCAGAGACTGGAGCGGTGGTGTCAGCCTGGGTGACGGCCTTGTGGCACTGGAGCACGAGGCTGGCGGTATCCCCCAGGTGCTCGGCATCATCCTGAGCCTCGGGAATGGCGCTGACTTTTTGCCACAGTTCAAGCGCGAGGGCGAGCGCCTCTGCGGGGCGTTTTTGACGCAGGCGGATGGAGCAGCGGGCTTGGAGATCTTCATACCACCGGTTGTAATTTGCGAGGTGGGTGTTGATGCGCTGTTCACGCTCTAGGTGGCAATGGTAGGCTGCCTCGAGATCCCCTGAGCGCTGATAGACCTCCGCCAGGGTCTGCATGGCCTTGGCGATCATGGAGCCGTGCCCCTGCTCTTGGGAGATGGCCACAGCCCGGCGGGCGCTCTGGATGGCCTGTGGGTGGGCTCCTGCTGCGCTGTGACGGGCCGCTAGGCAGCGAAGTGCCTCCACCAGATCCCGGCGCTGGGTATGAATGGCCTCTTGATCGAGGGATGCTGGGTCGGGTGCCTGTGCCGTGGCTAGGGCGACGGCCTCTGCCGCATGGCTGATGGCGTCTGCATGACGTCCGGCGCGTGTTTCTGCCTCCGCGAGTAGCAGCAGCGTGGCATAACGCGACTGCGCCTGCGGCTGGGGCGTGTCCTCCAGGCGCTTGCGCAGATGGCTGACGATCTGGTCATGCTTCCCCTGGGCTTTCCAGAGGCTGAGGCGGCGGTTTTCTAAATTGGCGATGGCTAGCGGATTGCCACCGATGCGGGGCAGCAAGTCCTCCGCATGGCGGATCATCTGCTCTGCCTGTGGGAAATCCTTGCAGAGGATGAATGCCTGACAGGCGGAAAGTTTGAGAGCGAAGAGGCTGGCCGCGCCTATGCCTGGGCTGCGTTCCGCCTCCTCCAGGGCGGAGAGAGCTTCCTGGCGCGCCTTGGCTGGGTAGTTCATTTTTTCCCAGGCACGGATGAGCAGGCGGCGCGCCTCATACCACAGGAGGCTGCCGCGCTGGCCTGCGGCCTCAAGGCTCTGGAGAATCTCACTCAGAAGCGGCGGCGCGCGGCGGCGATCTCCATGATCAGTGATGAGGGAGGCAAGTGAGAGCCGGGCTGCGAGAGCCTCCTGGCTGTGGCTACCATGCATCCGCGCCTGCATCTGCGCGTGGGATTCGATGAGGGGCAGGGCGAGCTTTCGCTCTCCCATGCTTTCGTAGAGCCTGCCTACTTTTTGATAAAGCTCTGCCTGAAGCACCGGATCCTGGCCCAGTTCAGCGATGAGACGCGGGCTGTCATCCAGGGCCAGCTTGAGAGCTTCCGGGTTGTGCCCGAGACCTACCCCACTGGCCACACGGTCGAGCAGGGAGGTGAGAAAGCCGGCAGCCCCCTTGGCACGGGCAGACTCTAGCTCCGCCAGATGGCGTGCCTGAATGGCGACACGGGCCTGCCAAAGCGCCGCCGCTGCCCCACCGAGGATGCCCGCGAGGCTAATGACGGCGGCGAAAAGGATCAGCCTGTTGCGCCGAATCCAGCGCCCGGCCAGGTAGGAAAAGCTAGGGGGGCGGGCATGGACGGGCTCATTTTGGCGAAAGCGCAGGAGGTCCGCGATGAGCGCCCCCACGCTGTCATAGCGGCGCTCCTTATCCTGCTCGAGACATTTGAGGATGATCCAATCCAGATCCGCAGGCAGCCCGTGAGAGCCTGGGATGGGCAGGGAGATTTTGCTAGCCCGGGAGGCGGCAATCACGCGGGTGGAGGGGCGCCGGGGCCGGGATCGGTTGACGAGGTGGAGCATCTCCGCCGGGGTGGTCTGCCTGCCGCCGGTGGCCTCTTGGTAAGGGAGCTCACCGGTGAGCATTTCATAAAACTGCGCACCGAGGGCATACACATCGCTGCGGATGTCCAGCGGCCCATCGCCGCGCAGTTGCTCAGGGGACATGTATTGTGGCGTGCCTAAGACGTGCCCTGGGCGCGTGACCAGGGTATAGCCCTGACCGCCCTGCATGAGCGCCTTGGCAATGCCAAAGTCGATGATCTTCGGCATGGGCCTAGCATCCGTGAGGGCGACCAGGATGTTGTTTGGCTTCAGGTCGCGGTGGATGATGCCCTGCTGGTGCGCGTGCTGCACGCCACGGCAAACTTCTAAAAAAAGCTGCACCCGCTCTTGCCATGGCAGCCTGTGCTGCTGGCAGTACTCCGTGATGGAGCGGCCCTGAACCAGCTCCATGGCAAAGTAAGGTCTGCCATCGCCTGTCTCCCCAGCATCTAGCAGGGCAGCGATGGCGGGATGCCTCATCCCTGCGAGTGCTTGACGCTCAAGATCAAAACGTGCCAGCACCTGCGCCGTATCCATGCCGCGCTTCAGAATCTTGAGCGCTACCTGCCTGCGCACGGGATGCTCCTGCTTTGCACGCCAGACGATGCCGAACCCTCCCTCTCCCAGCTTTTCCTCCAGCGTGTAGCCATCGATGATGGCCCCTATAGCCTCAGGCTCCTCACGATCCAGCAGGCGGGAGAGGATGCCACGTTCGCGGCCTGAGATGATCTTTGAGGAAAACTTCGACATGCTGCCGTGCTCACCGTTTTATCCCTCAAAAGCCTGGAATAGCACCTGGAGTTCCTGCTGAATTTCATCTGGATCCTGAGTGCCCAGAGTCAGGGCCAGTTCCTCGCGAATCTTGTCGCGATATTGCTTGCGCAGTCGGAAGAGAGCCTGGCGGCAGGCCGTTTCGCTGATCCCCAGACGGGTCGCGACTTCCGTCAGCTTTTCTCCATCGCCTTCCTGCACCAAGTGAGGTGCCAGTTGGTCAAAACGCTGCCGCGCTGTTTCATCTGCCTGCTCCTCCCTGAGCTTGTCCAGGCTGCGCTCTAAGGTCAGCCGCGCCCAAGCGCGCAAATAAAGCTTCTCCGGCTCGGCCTGATCGGCTGCTAATTCCTGGAAATAGTCCTCAGCCCCTTCCATCAGCTCGGCATCGGCTGTGGATGAGGTCTCCACCGAGGGGCGCAGACCTGCCTGCCACTGCTTGCCGCCGATAATTGTCAAAGGAGGTGAGCAGAAATGTGCGCAATTTCCCTAATTGTGGGTCTGCACGCTCCAGCACCTGTTTCCTGAGGACATGCTGGAAAAAGCCTTGGACGGCATCCTCTGCATCATGCCTCCCCAGCCCGCGTCGGCGCGCCACGAGATACAGGGGTGTCCAGTAAGCGCGGCATAAAATCTCCAACGCCTCTTTGGACTCCTGCTCTGACCCCTCGCGCAGAGAGCGCAGGAGGGTCCAACGAGTCGCTGGAAAAAGGGGGGAGTTCACCATCTTCGATGCACAGAAGGTACGTAAGAATTCGCCTGCTATCTCAGCCTGACGGGAAAATAAAGTCTCAATCCCCAGGTGGCAGGGAAATGATCTCAAAACAGACAGGCTCTTTTGTAAGTCTGGAAATTCTGCTGGATTTCTAGACACGAATGCCCAATCTCCGCCTCCCCCGTTCCTTCGTCCATCTACAACCATCCCTGCCATGTCTGACAAAGCCTGCCATACCTCCTGTTGCCCACGTTTCGACCTAGCTGCTGCCAACCTCATCACGCGGCTCTGGGTCGGCCTCCGTCTTTTCATGGCAGGGCTGGATAAATTCCGTGCCGGTGATGGAGCCGAGGCCACCTTCAACATGGCCAACTACGAGACCAAGACCAATCTCATCGCCAAGCTGATGGCCGACAACAGCTTCCTGCCCGCCGTGCTGCCCTCCGCCGCGATCGATGCCTACGCCCACAGCATCGGCTTCGTGCTCCTCATCGTCGGCATTTGGGTAGCCATCGGCATCTTTAGCGAGATCTCCCTGCTCGCCGCTGGTCTCACGTTCCTCTCCTTGGGCTTCGGCCTCGCCGCTCTGCCGGATGACACCGAACTGGGCGTGAACATCGGTGTCGGCATCATGATTACCTTCCTGGCCCTGAGCACCGCCAAGCACGGTTGGCTCTCCCTGGATGGCATTCTCTGCCGGAAAAAAGGTGCGGAAAAATCCCCGGAAGCCTGATCTTAGACAGCGCGTAACGCTCAACCAAAGCCTATGAGCCCAGACCCCACCTCCCCAAAGCCCCTCAGCGGGCTCGCTAAGTTCATGGACCGCCGCGGATTCCTCCGCACCAGCGCGGTCGCAGGCAGCGGTCTTTACCTTGCCACCAGCAAAAGCGCCATCGCCCAGGGCGAGACCGCCGGACGCACCATCAAGTGCGCCCTGGTCGGTTGTGGAGCCCAGGGAGACCGGCTGCGGGTAGCAGCCTCCAAGATCCCAAGCGGCATCGAATGGGTAGCCGTGTGTGACATCTGGAAGTACAACCGCACCCCCGTGGCGCGCCGCATGGCCTTTGAAAACAAGCACCAGGTCAACGGCCCGGTCGCTGAATACGAGACCATTGAGGAAATGCTGGAAAAGCAGCCCGAGATTGAGGCCGTCTTCATCGCCACCCCGGACCACTTGCACGCCCCCTTCTCCCGCCTGTGCCTCGAAAAAGGCAAGGCCGTGTATTGTGAGAAGATGATGTCCAACACCATCGAAGGTGCCAAGGACATGGTGCGGGCCTGGAAGCAGACGGGGGGCATCTTCCAGATCGGTCACCAGCGCCACTCCAACCCCCGCTACATCCACCTGCGCGAAAAGATCATCAAAAAAGGTCTGCTAGGCCGCGTGACCCACTGCTACGGCCAGTGGAATCGTGGTGTCGCCGCCTCCCAGCCCCTGGGCGTGCCAAAGAATCAGGAAATCCCCTCCGAGATGCTCGCCAAATACGGCTTCGACAGCATGGAGCAGTTCCGCAACTGGCGCTGGTTCGCCAAATACGGCGGTGGCCCCATCTCCGACCTCGGCGCGCACCAGATTGATATGTTCAACTGGATGTATGAGACCACCCCGGTCTCCCTTTTCGCCACCGGCGGCGTGGATTATTACGATGGCACCCCAGGGCCAGACGGCACCCCCAAGGCCAAATTTGAGCTGCCAGACAACGTCATGTGCCTGTATGAATACAAGACCAAAGATGGCGTCATGCGCGCCTACTACCAGGTGCTGACGACCACCGGCTCCCAGGGCTATTATGAGAAGCACATGGGCGTCGCCGGTTCCGCCATCATTTCCGAAAGCCCCTCTTACAACCAGGTCTATGCCGAGCCCTCCAACGACTGGAGCCAATATGCCGCCGGGGATGACCCCATCCTGGTCAAGGCACCGGACGCCGTGAAAAACAAATTTTGGGAGCACCCACGCTCCTGGGCCAAGCCGCCGCCCAAGTCCTACAACGCCACCGGCACGGCCAAGGCCGTCGCCGATGCGCGCGAATCCAAGGCCCTGGACCCCTGGGAGATCCCCGTCATCCTCGACGTGTATCCCCACACCCCACACGTCGCCAACTTCATCGAAGCCGTGCAGCAGAAGAAGCACGACCACCTCACCTGCAACGTGGTGGACGCCTTCAAGTCCTGTGTCACCGTCCTCACCGCCTACGAATGCCTGAAGACCGGCCAAAAGCACATCTTCACACCGGCTGACTTTGAGGTCTGATACGCCGCTCTTCAAAACCCGTCTCCCCCAACATGAAAAACACCACCCCCGCCCTCCTCCTCTCCCTGGCTCTCGTGTCTTGCGGAGACAAAAAAGAGACCGCAGCCCCAGCTGCCC
>JAIWOJ010000049.1 GCA_020216965.1 Prosthecobacter sp. | reverse complement strand
CCGGCGGCGCACTCGCGGAACTGCACGATGGTGTTGAACTTCGGATACTCGATGATGGCGTCCTGCGTGTCCGGCACCTCGCCGTTGTCCTTCAGGAAATAGCGCCCGCCGCTGCTGCTGACGGCCTTGGGTGCCTCGATGTCGAAAATCCAGTGCACAATGTCGAGCGAGTGATGGCCGAGATTCGTCATCTGCCCGCCGCTGTAGTCCCAGAACCAGCGGAAGTGATAGAGCGCGCGGTTGGGATTGTAGCGCCGCTGCGGCGCGGGGCCGAGCAGCATGTCCCAGTCGAGATCGGCGGGCGGATCGGAGTCCGGCGGGTTGCCGATGCCGGGCATGACGTTGCGGAAGAAATTGCACTGCACGCTCACGATGTCGCCGATGGCACCGCTGCGCAGGAGTTCCTTCGCCTTGTGATAATGCGCCGCGCTGCGCTGCTGGGTGCCGACCTGCACGACACGCTTCGTGCGTGCGGCCACCTTTTGCATCCACTCACCCTCGCGCACGAAGAGGTGCAGCGGCTTCTCGACAAACACATCCTTCCCGGCATCGCAGGCCAGCATGGTTTGCAGGCCGTGCCAATGATCGCCCGTGGAGATGACGACGGCGTCGATGTCCTTGCGCTCCAGCATCTTGCGGAAATCGGGAATCTTCGCGCAACCGCCGCCCACCAGCTCCACGCAGGCATCCATGCGCGGCGAAAAGCAATCCGATACCGCCACGACCTGGCTGTGATCCTTCAAGCCATGGAAACTGCGCGTGTGAATGCGTCCAATGAGGCCAAAGCCGATCATGCCGACCCGCACACGTTCGTTGGCACCCGCGACTTGGGCGTAGGATCGGGCGGACAAAGCTGTGGCCGTGCCTGCGAAGGCAGATTTTTGAAGGAAGGTGCGGCGGTTCATAACTTCTTGAGGCAGTTGGGTGATTATCCGATCTCCAGCCCCTTCAGTGGGCCGGTGGCGGTGGCGAAGGTTTTGTCGGCGAGGCCGAACTGGTTGAGGATGCTGACGTAGAGGTTGCTCAGAGGCGTGGTGCCGGGCTCAAAGGCGAGATGGCTGCCGTGCTTGAACCGTCCGCCGATGAGCAGGACGGGCAGGTCTTTGTTGGAGTGGTTGGAGGCGTTGCCGAGGTTGGAGGTGACGAGGATGGTGGTGCGGTCGAGGAGCGTGGAACCGCCTTCCTTGTCGTTCTTCAGATGGGTGAGGAGGAGTTTGAGTTCCTCGAAGAAGGCGCGTTCGATCAGCTTGAGCTGGGCGATGTTCGCCGGGTCCATGCCGTGGTGGGACAGCGGATGGTAGGCGTTGGTCACGCCTTCAATCTTGACGTTGTTTTGCTGGAACCAGCCGGCGGTGATGACGCGGGTGGAGTCGGTCTTGAAGGCGAGGCGGATGATGTCACACACGTTGCGCATCTGGGTGATGATCTCCGCGCCAGAGGCAGGGTCCTTTGGCACGGGCAGGTCAATTTTGGGTTTGGGCGTGTGGACCCAGCTCTCGGACTTCACGAGGCGACGCTCGGTTTCCCGCACGGAGTCCAGATACCCGCCGAGCTTGCGTTGATCGGCGCTGGAGAGGCTGCCGCCGAGGGATTCGGCCTGGCGGCGGACGAGGTCGGTGAGGCTTTTGCCATGGCCGATCTCCTGGAGACGCTTCTGCGCTCCCGCGCCGCCTTCTTCGATGAAGAGCCGGGCATAGACGTTGGCCATCTTCGACTCGGAAGGCACCATGGTGCCGCCATCGGTCCAACTGAAGATGTTGCGTCCGGCGGAAAGCGCGAGGGAGTCGAAGCGCGTGGCCTGGCCGATGCGGCCGGCGAGATATTGGTCGAGTGAGCGGGCGTTGCGCTTGTTGGAGGGCACGCCGGTGAAGATGCGCGACTCGGCCGCGTGGCCACCATTGACCATGGGATGCTCCAGGCCGGAGATGATGGTGGTTTGATCGCGGAAATCCTTGAGGATCGAAAGGTATTCGGTGCTCTCGTAGGCGGTGCCGGTTTGTTTGGGCACAAAGGCTTCGCGGAATATGCCGAGCGGCAGGCAGAACAAGAGCAGCCGCTGGGGTGAGCCAGCGTCAGACGAGTTGGCGGCAAAGGTTTCGAGCCAGGGCAAGGCGAGCGAGACGCCGGAGGCGCGGAGGAGGTGGCGGCGGGTGGTGGGCATGGTAGAGGTCGGTGGTAAGTGATCGGTATTCGGTGATCGGTGATCGGTGATCGGTATTCGGTGATCGGTGATCGGTAAGCGGTAAGCGGTGGGATTGGAGGTTACAGGGAATGAATGCTGATCAGGAATGGGCTTCGTGCTCCTCTGCCAGATACTCGGGTGTGTCTTCGCGTAGAAGAAAGTCGTTTCCGGTGAAGGTGTCAGCTTTGCGAATCATGGAGCCTAGCATTCGACCGATGGATTCGCAGAGCTGGGTCAGTTCGGTTTGTTTTTCGGCAGTGATGTAACCACAATCATAAGACTCCGTGAGCCAGTGCTGGGTCTCGAGTTGTTCGCCGTCGGCATCGGTGAGCTTGCTGATGAAATGCTTTGGATACAGGCACTTGGCCCACGCCTCGGCTATCTGCGCGCCGATGGAGCGCGATGAACGCCGAATCTGGTCAGTCAGCGAATACTGCTCTTCTTTCGGAAACCGCTTCGACTCCACAAACACCGCCTTTGATAGCAACCGCTGGACTTTATACACCTCAAGCTCCCGATAGTGCTTCACATAAGTCATGTTGGTTTTCCTTTCCGTTTCATTCTGTTCACCGACTACTGTTCACTGTTCACTGGTTACTGTTCACCTTCATCACTGCCTCGCAAACAACTCGCTGCTCACGAGCGCGAGGATCATGGTCCTCAATCCGCCGTTGCTGCGTTTGGTGTCGGCGGCGATGGCTTTGAGCGTGGCTTCATCGGCGAAACTCATTTTGCGGCCAAGGGCGAAGGTGGCGAGCTTGTGGGTGAGGTTTTCATAGAGGAGCCGCTCGTCTTTTTTCAGCAGCTCGCGGAACTTGCGGAAATCACTGAAGCTGCCGTGGCGGGGCAGTTTGTCGGTGACGGAGACGGGCTTGCCATCGGCGAGCGTGGGCCTGCGGGGGTTGGCACCCGCCTTGAGGGCGCGGTAGTTCTCGCGCCAGCCGCCGATGACGTCGAAGTTTTCCAAAGCCATGCCAAAGGGATCAATCTTCGCGTGGCAGGCGGCACATTGCGCGATCTCGCGGTGCTTGGCGAGCTGCTCCTGGATGGTGCTCGCGCCGCGGATGTCAGGCTCAATCGGCGGCACGTCTGGCGGTGGCGGGGGCGCGGGTGTGCCGAGGATTTGATCCAGCAAAAACACGCCGCGCACCACAGGCGAGGTGGTGGTGCCGTTGGAGGTGACATTGAGGATGCTGGCTTGGGTGAGCAAGCCGCCGCGCACGGTCTTTGTCTTGTCCAGCGCCACGCGGCGGAACTCATTGCCCTGCACACCAGGGATGCCGTAATGCTTGGCGAGGCGCTCATTGAGCATGGCCCAGTCGCAGTCAATCAGGGCCAGCAGCGGCTCATCGGTGCGCAGCAGTTCGCGGATGAAGGCCAGCGTCTCGCCCTTCATCGCGTATTCAAGCTGCTCGTCGTATTCGGGATACAACCCGGCGTCCGGCTGCATCTCCCCGACTTGATTGACGCGGAGCCACTGCCCCACGAAGTCATGCAGGAAGCGCCCGGCGCGTTCATCGGCGAGCAGGCGCTGAGCCTGGGCGCGGAGCGTGGTCGCATCCGTGAGTTTGCCGGTTTTTGCCAGATCCAGCAGCGTAGCATCGGGCGCGGAACGCCAGAGGAAGTAGGAGAGACGATTGGCCAGGGCAAAACCATCCGGCTTCTGGCCCGGCTCCAGATGGTAGAGGAAGAAGGGGGAGGCCATCATGGCCTTCACTGTCTGCTTGTAGGCATCCAGCGGCGGCAGTTTGTCGCCACGCAGCTTTTGGTAATGCGCGGCATAGTCTTTCACCACGGCATCGCTCACCGGCCTGCGGAAAAGCGTGGGTGCTAGTGTAGCAAGCAGCCCCGGCACATCGGCATCCGCCAGCGCGTCGGCCGAGCGGTCACCCAGCAGCAGCTTGTGCCCGCGTGGCGGCCATTCCTCGACGATGGGACCTTCCATGCTGACCTGGCGGATCACGGCCATGCGTTCTTTGATCTCCAGCAGGCCCCTGCCATTGCCCGGACGCCGACCATTGATCATGCCCAGGCGCACTTGTTCGTTCGGCTCCAGGTAAATCTTGAACTCATGATCTTTCGGCGCGCCCTCGGCAAGGTGCAGCACGTCCACCAACTGCGGCACCGTGCCCTCGCGGAAGCTGCCTGCCTCGATCTTCAACTGCACGGGCTCGCCCGCCGTCTGAAACCCAGCGGCGGCGAGGCGCAGCCGATACCAACCCGCCTGCCGCACGCGGAAGAAGTCCTGGGTGGATGGCTGGCTGCCAAAGGCCGCATTCACCGGGATCACGGCATCGGTCTCCGGGCCCATCTGCGGTGTCGGCTGGACGAGCTTTCCATCCACCAGCGCCGGGAAGCGGAAGGCGTAGTGCGGATTCTCTTTGAGGAGACGCTGCATCTCGCGGGTGCGCTCCTGCTCCTGCGGCGTGAGCGTGTCAAACTGCGCCAGTCGGCGGGCGAGATCCTTCGGCGCGCGCTCCCAGTTCTCGCGGTTCAGGTCGTGCAGGGTGAAGGTGACCGACTTGACTTCGGGCTTGCTGCCAGTGGCGATGGCGCGGCTCAAAATGAAATCAGTGGCTGCAAAGTAGGCGTAGAGTTGCTCGGCGGACATCATCAAGGCCGCGCCATTGTTGTCGAAGCCTTCCTCCTTGGCGTCCTCGGGGAATCCGTCGGCAAAATCCCCGCGCACGCCAAACAAATCCTCGATGGTGTTCTCATATTCCGCGCGATTGAGACGGCGCAAGACCACCTCTCCGGTGTGCCCGGCCAGCTTGGCAGCGGCGCGTTTCAACTCCGCCTCGATCCATGCGGTCACGGCGGTCGTTTCAGCGAGCGGAGGCTGCTTTTCATCCTCCGGCGGCATTTCGCCGAGATGCAGATTATCCAGCACAAGCTGCCAGTTTTCGGCATCAGCGGCGGTCTCGGGCAGTTTCAGTGTGTCCACGCGGAAATCGCCCTTTTGCTTTTTTTCGCCGTGGCAGTTCACGCAGTAGGTCTGCATGAAGGCGGCGACTCTCGCGTCCATCGCGCGTGCGGCAGGCACGGCAAGGAGGCAAGGCAGGATCAGCAGGAAGCGCGCAGGTCTCATCCTCGTGAAACGAAAAGGGTGCGATGATCTGACAGGTGAGGGAAGCCGGAGCCTCACTTGCCTTCGTTGGCCTTCAAATAGGCGACGGCCTCTGGACTGGCCCATTTCAGGAGCTGATTGCGGCGGTAGGTTTTTTCTGCCACCTCGGCCATGGTGGAGGTTTTCACGTCGAGGCCAGGGTGATCGGCCTTGAGCTTTTCGACGTCGGTCGGCAGCACGAGGGATTGCACCAGTTCCACCGACTTGAGCCTGCCCTGGAGCGGCTTGAGGTGCTCAAAACCATCCGCGTAGGTCACAAAGGTCTCGTTCATGCCGATGCGCTGGAGTTTTGGCAACGTGGCCAGCACGGCGAGGGTCTTGTTGGTGATCTTCGGGGCTCCCATGGGGCTGAAGCTGGCTTCTTCAAGGTTCGGGTGCCCCGCCAGCGCGGCGATGCCCGCGTCAGTGACCTTGCTATGGCCGATGTCGATGCGGCGCAGGCTGGGGATGCTTGCCAGCGCCTTCATGCCGCTGTCGTCAAAGGCGTGGCCGATCTTCACAATGGCGAGCTTCGAGTCCTTCAACGCCGCAAAACCCGCACCGGAATAAAGAGCCTCGTCCACACCGGACTTGGGCACTGGCGTGTTGTGATCGAGGCGGATGATGCGCAGCTCCGGAAGACCGGTGAGCAGCTTCAGGCCGTCATTGCGCAGCCACGGGCCGTTGCCGGTGAAGGCGAGCACATGCCCGGCCTTGTCATGTGTGAGGGTCACGGCACGTTTTTCGGAATCTTTGGCCTGAATCGTCACGGAGGCGAGGTCGCCTTTGGCAAAACCCAGCGACACGAGCGCCTCGGCAGCGGCGCGTGCGGAGAAGCCCGGCTTGGCGGCCAAGTCCAGCTCGATGCCCTCCAGGGTGGCGATTTGCTCAATGACGGCCTTTTCCGCCGGGAGGAGCGGCAGGTCGATGGCGTGGAGCGCGGATATGAACAGGCTCGTAATGAGGAAAATAGGGTGGTGTTTCATGGGTGGGAATGACGAGGGATGCGGTGGCTTGGCGTAGTGATTTCAGTCGCCCAAGACCTCGACGCTTTCGATCTCAATGCCTGCGTCTTGAGCGATGGTGTAGATGGCGATCTGGCGGAGTTCGAGAGCCTGGGTGACGCGGGTCTTGGCCGCCGCGTGCCAATGACGAAACTCGCTCACAGGCAGCTCCATCTGCCACGCGCCTGCAGCGACGGACCTTTTCTGGAACCAGTTGCCCGCGTATCCACCTGTGGGCTTCATGCAGGCCAGCATGACCTCCAAGGTGGCGAGGCTCTCGGCGTGCCCGCGTAGCCGGAGGCGCGATCCGGGTGTGACATGCACGCGACTGCGATCTTTCCACGGCAGGGAAACGCCCACGCGATAGATCGTCACGGGGCCAAGTCCTGACTTCGGCAAAAAGACGACCTCCGCTGCCAGGCGCGGCGCTTTGTCCTGGGTCGCGGGCAACCACACGCCCGAGGTGCCTGTCGGGCCGGAGGCGAAATCCGAGCGCCAGAGCACTTGCGGTTCTTTTCGTGGAGCAACGAACATGTCACGATCCTTGACCGAGGCGACGGCCTCATGCAGCGCTGGAACTTCGGCTGTGCGGCCATCCACCCGCCGCGTGAGGCGCACACGGCCTTCATTCACCGCGAGACGGGTGGCAGAATCGTCGGAATCCACCTCAAACCGAGTGCCCAGCACCTCCAGCAGCGCCGTGGGCGTGTGAATGCATAGTGGTTGATCCTGCGGCTGCGGACGCACCTCGGCGGACAGTCTGCCAGAGCGCAAATGCACGATTTTTTGCCCCTTCTCAGAAATCGCTGCCGTGGAGTGGCCTAAGAGCGTCAAGGCAGTGCCATCGGTGAACGCCAGCTCCAGCGAACTATCATCTCCGAGCGTTTCAAACAGGCCGCCGGGCAGTGCGGCACCGTTTTGAATCCATTCCCGAACCTCGCCCCCTGAGCCTGTCCACCGCACTGAGCCACTCGTCTGAGTGATGCGCAAGATCGCAGGCTCAGGCCGCTGCTCCAGGATCCACCAGCCAGCCAAAAGCAGAGCGATCGCTGCAGCGATGGCTCCTAGCACCCGCCGTCCGCGCCAGCGGGCCATCGGTGTGGTGGCAGTTGCCCGGCGCTCTGGTTGCGCCTCGGCATTGTCGCGAATCAAAACGGCTTGCAGCAGCATCTCCGCCATAGCGGCGGCCATGGCGGGCTCGGTTTCAATGCGGCGGGAAAGCTCCGCTGCCTGCACCGCATCACATTCGCCCGCGATGTAGCGCGTTAGCAAATCCCACGGGATGTCTGCGGGTGCCGTTTTCATGCCTGCGCCTCCTGGATCTGCTGAAGACGTTCCTCCGCGCACTTGCGTAGCGCGGCGTGCAGGCGGCTCAGCGCCTTGTAGATGGCATCCTCACTGCGGCGCAGCAGCGCGGCCAGATCGCGCCCGCTACGCCCCTCGTCATAGCGCATGCGCAGCAGCCGCTTGGACTCCTCCGGCAGGGCGGCGATGCATTGACGCAGAGCGGCCACTTTCGCACTCGCGGCCTCATGCTCATCCAGACTCGCCGCCACGGCGTCCAGCGCCATTTCGCTGAGAATCGTTTCCAAGCGCCCCGCGCGGCGCACCAAGTCGATGCCCATGTTGCGCATGGATACCCGGCACCAGGCCAGCAGCCCCGCCTCATCGCTGAAACTCTCCCGCAGGCGCAGCGCCTTAATCATGACCTCCTGAAACACATCCTCCGCCTGATGCCCGTCCCGCAGGACCGCCAGCGTGGCCGCGATCAGCCGCGGCCGCGCGTCCAGCAGGGTTTTCACAAGCAGTTCTTCTGTCATTCCAATACGAAGACGAACCACTGCTCAGGATCTGACCCTTTCATGCCTGAAAACCGCAATTTTGGCAGCGTTCGAGATACTTCCAACCGATCGAAATGCGTTCCATTCTACTCCTCGTTCTGGCCCCCTTGCTTCATGCTGCTGAGCATCCCATCAAGCCCGGAGAAAATCCCCAGGCTGTCATGGATCGTGCGGCTCCTGGTGATAAGCTGGTCTTCCTGCCGGGGCTGCATCAGCATGGTCTCACCAAGCACCGCTCCATCCTCTACGTTGACAAATCGATCCACATTGAGCTGAGAGAGGGAGCCACGCTAAAACTCGCTGACCAGACGACAAAGCTGGAGGCTGAGCCTGAGATCACCACGGACCAGGATGCCGGCAAGAAACTTGATGATCTTGAGGTCGGCGGCCATTTTGACCTCATCAAGCCGTGCATCTTTACCATCAAGATCGACTCTGAAGGCGCGAACGACGGTGCGGATACCTTTGCGTGGGGTGTTTTCGAGAGTGCGGACAATCCTGAAGGCAGCGCTCAGCTTTCCCCTTCTTCCAGCAAGTTTGGTGAGACGCCGCATCAGCGGGTGGCGATCACGGGCGACTGGCAGACGCTTGCGCATGGGGTGCAGATTCGATTTGGCAAGAAGACAGGTCACAACCTGGGCAGCACCTGGTTCAGCACCTTCGATGGCCCTGCCGCCTACGGCATCCGCATCGGTCATGGACGCCAGCCAGACCCCATCGAAAATGTGCGCATCCGTGGCAAAGGAACCATCGACATGAATGCCACGCACAATGTGCAGCCTGGCTTCTTGGTCAAAGATATCAACGCCTGCGTGCTCATCCACGGCCGGGTGCGCGGCGTGCTCGTGGAAGAGATCACGATGATGGACACCAACCGCTCCGTCATGTGCTATGGAGAGCACACAGGAAAATTCCTTCCCGGCGGAAAAACCGAGCCCGGCGAGTCTTTTGACGCGGAAGACATCACCATCCAACGCA
>JAIWOJ010000048.1 GCA_020216965.1 Prosthecobacter sp. | reverse complement strand
ATTCTCTGCGTTTTCTGCGTCATCTGCGGTTCTCATCTCTGAATGTAGGTTCGAGGGAGTCGATGATCCTGAATCACACCTCCTTTCTGAGCATCGAAGATGCGGCCCTCCTCAGCCCAGGGCAAGGCCCTGGGGACCGAAGATGCCACGCCATCCCCACGAAGCAGAGTCCTGAAAGGACGCCCCTCGACGCCTCGGCCCCGGATGCCAGGGAAGGCAACGAGGCGTCGAGAATCGCCCCTTCAGGGCTCTGGGTGATTCGGGCATCTGATCTCCACTTAACCCCAGGGTTTCACCCTGGGCTCAGGAGGGACGTGCCGTTGGCACTGGTGACAATCGCTGTCATGAACCCGGATACGAATTTTCTCGGGGGCCAGAATGCGTCTGTTGCCTAGAAAAGCCGCATCCAGGTTGAATTGAGGGTTCATCTAGAGCAGCACGGAAAAGCGGGTTTTGCGATGAGGAACCGCTTCGATCTTGATCCTAAAGGAACCTTCATTCCGTGCCATTCCAGAGTCGGTGCGCCCGAAACGGGGGCATTCCTGGCCCGTGAAACTTCGGATCCGAGGCTGAATCCCGTGAAAATGGCTAGCGCTGGCCTGCGTTCCCGCGCATAACCAACCTCCGAAGCCCCATGCGCCTACTCTTCTACCTGCTCCTCACGCTTTTTCCCATCGCTGCTGTGCCTGCGGCAGACCTGCCCAATATCCTGTGGCTGACCAGTGAGGACCACGGGCCGCAGATGGGCTGTTACGGCGATGCCTACGCCACCACGCCGAACATCGACGCGCTGGCGGCCAAAGGGATGCTTTTTAAGAAATGCTGGTCAAACGCCCCCGTCTGCGCCGCTGCACGCACCACCTTGATCATGGGCATGTACCCGCCCTCCACGGGGGGCGAGCACATGCGCAGCATGACCCAGATGCCCAAGGGCACGAAAATGTATCCCCAGTTCCTCCGAGAGGCTGGCTACTACTGCACGAACAATAGCAAAGAGGATTACAACCTAGAAAAGCCCGAAGGCACCTGGGACGAGTCCAGCAACAAAGCACACTGGAAAAACCGCGCCGCTGGGCAGCCGTTCTTCGCCATTTTCAATGAGACCTGCAGCCACGAAAGCCAGATCCGCACCCGCCCCCACAAGCAGGTGCATGACCCCAAGGGCGTGCGCGTGCCTGCCTACCACCCCGATACCCCAGAGGTGCGCCAGGATTGGGCGCAGTATTATGACAAGGTCACCGAGGCAGATGCCAGCGCAGGTCGGCGGCTGAAGGAGCTGGAGGAGGCGGGCCTCGCAGAGGACACGATCGTCTTTTACTACGCTGATCATGGCAGCGGGATGCCGCGCAGCAAAAGGTGGCCCTGCAATAGCGGCCTGCATGTGCCCCTGGTGGTCTATTTTCCGCCCAAGTGGCAACACCTCGCCCCCAAGGAATATGGTCCTGGGGTGAAGTCCGATCGCTTGGTGAGCTTTGTGGACATGGCCCCCACCCTCCTGAGCATCATCGGCGTGCAGCCCCCTGCGTGGATGCAGGGCCACGCCTTTGCGGGCAAGTTCCAGTCTGCTCCGCAGCCTTTCCTTTATGGCTTCCGTGGCCGCATGGATGAGCGCTATGACTGCGTGCGCAGCGTCACCGATGGGCGCTACGTCTATGTGCGAAATTACATGCCGCACCTCTCCCAGGCGCAGCATGTGGCCTACCAGCTCCAGACGCCCACCACCCAGGTCTGGAAAAAGCTTTATGAGGAAGGCAAGGCGACGCCGGAGCAGGCCATCTTTTGGCAACAGCCCAAGGCGGCTGAAGAACTCTATGACCTAGCCTCGGATCCTGATGAAGTACACAACCTCGCCGACCAGCCCGAACACGCCGCCACACTGGCCAAAATGCGTGCCGCACAAGAAAAGCTGGCCCTAGACATCCGGGATGTGGGCCTGCTGCCAGAGGGGGAGATGCATGCCCGCGCCGAGGGCACCACCCCCTATGACATGGGCCACGATCAGGGGCTCTATCCCATCGAAAAGGTGCTCACCCTGGCAGGCATCGCCTCCTCCATGAAAATGGATGCCATTGAGCAACTGCGCGCGGCGTTTGAGGATGAGGACACTGCGGTGCGCCACTGGGCAGCCATGGGTGCCCTCATGCGTGGCAAATCCGGCCTCGACGCCCTGCACAAGGAGGTGAAAAACGCCTGCTTCGATTCTTCCACCTATGTGCAGATTCCAGCCCTGTGGACGCTGGCAAAATATGGCAGCGCCGAGGAGCGCGCGGAGGCTCTGCGCGGGCTGACCGCCCTCTCTGACTGGAACAATGTGAATGTCTTTACCGCCATGAGTGCGCTCTGTGCCCTCGGCGATCTGGGCGATGCCGTGAAACCCGCGCTAGATGACCTCAAAAAACTGCCGAAAAAGGGCCCATCTCCGAATCCCCGCTTTGATTCCTATGTCTCCCGCCTGCTCAGTGACCTGACAGGCAGCGAGCCAGAGTTTGAAACCGACGCCACCCCGAAGGCTCCGGCCAAGAAAAAGAAGGCAGGCAAAAATTGAGCCCCGGCTGCCAAGATTCCGCCGGGACAGGATTTCCCGCTGCCTGGGCACTTCCCAGTGCGGGTTCAGACGGCCCGTGCTTGCACGCCCACCCTTTTCTTCCATGCTCCCGCTCCTATGATCGACGAGGCCACCCTGCAAACCGCCCTGAGCAACCCGCAAAACCTGGGGGAAATGCCCGATGCTGACGCCGTCGGCACGGTAGGTTCCCCGGATTGTGGCGATATGGTGCGCATGTGGCTGAAATACAAGGAAGAGGGCGGCAGGCGCGTCATTGACAAGGCCACGTTCCAATCCTTCGGCTGCCAAACCGCCATCGCCGTCGCCAGCCTCGCCACCCAAATGATCCGTGGCAAGACGCGGGAAGAGGCGCTGCAAATGGGCGCAGAGGAGCTGAGCGCCCCGCTGGGCCCCCTGCCCCCGATGAAGATGCACTGTGGTCAGATGGTCGAGGGGGCGCTAAAAGCTGCCCTGGAGGCGGAGCAGGCCACGGCAGAGATGAGCGCCAGCAAGCCACAAACCTCCAGCAGCCACACCCTGGCAGATGCCCTGAGCGCCGCAGGCAAATCCGCCGGGGGCATCAAGATCATCCTAGAGCCGCCGACCTCCGCCTGAGCCCAGGGGGGCAAGATCGTCAGGCGTTGGCGTCGGCGGCTTTTTTGATGCTGGAGATGACGTCGCTGATCTTGAGATCAATGCGCTGGCGTTTTTTGAAGTGGCTGACCTCTTCGTAGCCAGCCTCAGCGAGGTTGTTGAGCGCCGTGACAAAGTGCTCTCCCACGCGGTGCGCCTTGTGCGCATCACTGCCGATGACCACCGGGATCTTGCGCTCCGCCATCATGCGCAGCATTTCGTTGCCAGGGTTCATCTCGCTGTAGCTCTTGTTCAGGCCCGAGGTGTTGAGCTCCATGGCCACGCCGGTTTTGGCGATGCGATCCAGCACGGTCGCGACAGTGTTTTTGATGATGGCAAAGCACCAACTGTCCGGGTGGTAATTTTTCACCAAGTCCGGGTGGGCGATGCAATCATACAGGCCGGTCTCTGCGCTCGCAGCCAGGTGCTCAAAGTAGGTGCGGCGAAAGCCCTCAATGGTGCCCTGCTCATATTTATTGAGGTATTCCTTGGCCTGCCAGTGGAGGCCGCCCAGGCAGTAATCAAAGTCGGCGCGCTGATGCAGCCCTTCGATGTATTTTTCATAACCGGGGAAGTATTCGCTCTCAATGCCTAGGCAGACATCCAACTTGCCGCTGTAAGCGTCCCGAGCGCGCTGGACGAGGGAGATGTAGAGATCAAACTCGCTCTCTGCCATGCGCACGCTGGGCCAGAAACCATCTGGCATAGGGCAGTGGCAGGTGAAAATGATGCCCTTGAGACCTGCCTTGACGGCCTGGGCACAGTATTCCTCAGGCTCTCCCCAGGCGTGTTTGCACAGGGGGGTGTGCATGTGGGAATCATAGTAAAGCGCACCCGATTTGGCCGCCTGGGGCTTTTCCGTGGAAACGACAGGGGGCTTGGGCGGCGCGATGGCCTCCCCCGCCGTCATGGAAAGCACGGTCTTGGGGGAGGGTGGGGCTGCTTTGGGAGCGGGCTTCGGAGGCGGGGGCGGCTCTGGAGGAGGCGGCGGTACGATCACGACCCGCGCCGCTGGGGCGGGGGCGGCCTTGGCTGCTGGAGGAGCCTTTTTGGCAGGAATTGGGGCTTTTTTGGAGGGGGGCGCGCTCTTGGCCGGGGCTGCTTTGGCTGCCTTCACGGGCGCGGGCGCGGGTTTTTTAGCGCTGACCGTGGGCTTTTTGGCTACGGCTGCCTTTTTGACGGGCGGGGCGGGCTTCTTCGCTGGAGCCTTGGAAGTTGGCTTCTCGGCAGGCACCTTGGCAGCCTTCACCACGCGCGCTGCTTGGGGGGCGGGTTTTTTGCCCACCTTAGCCTTCGGCTTGGGCGCTGCCTTGGCGGCTGGTTTGCGCTGCACGGCTGCCTTGGCGGGTACTCCGGCCTTTTTGTTTTTGATTTTGCTTTTGCTCACGTGGGGTTCCTCCCTGGGGATTGGGTGCTCAGCCTGCCGTCACGGGCCGGGCCGGGCCGGGGCATCTTCTTCAAAATGCTGCGGAGCCGTCCGCGGGCCGATCCGGTCCACTTCAGTGATGAGCACATAGATGACAGAGGCTACGGTCAAGACCAAAGTGGCACAGCCTGTGATTTTTGCGGCGAGATCAAGAGCCTCCTGCCGCCGTCTGAGACGTGCGGGGTGGGGCTTGACAGTGGGAACACTCATGACCAGGAGGCTGGCCTTCTGGAGCCGAAGGCGGGAATCGAACCCGCGACCCGCGCATTACGAATGCGCTGCTCTACCGCTGAGCTACTTCGGCCTGTGCGAAGGAAACGCCACCGGAGCGATACATCAGTTTCCCTGGGTTTGTCATACGCTTTCTGCAATCAGAAATTTTTTTGGCTTGGCTGCGGGGAATGTGCCAAGGGGCTTTGAGGCGCGTTTTCCTACCCCTGACTGATGCAAGATCCCCCCTCTCAACCCACCCCCTACCAAGAATTTCAGGCCGAGCTGGCGGAAATCCACAGGCACAAATGGCTGGTGAGCGAAAAAGAGGGCCGGGATGTGGGCTTTGAGCGCGCCCTGACAGAGTGGGCGGAAAATCACCGGGAAAAATGGCGCCAGGCGCGCGCCCGGCAGTTGACGGAGGGCAGAGCCTGAGGGGCGCGGGCGGCGGCGGCTCTCAGCCGTCCCCGCGCAGGGGCACGATTTTTCGGTCCAGGTCATGGCTGGCGTGGATGCGCCGCACGGTGCCGCTGCGGGCGCGCATGAGGATGCTCCACGTCTCCACCCGGCGGCCGATCATGCGCACACCTGGCAGCAGGGGGCTATCGCTGATGCCGGTGGCACAGAAGAGGGCGCTCTCGCCCAGCACGAGGTCATCGCTGCGCCAGAGGGCGGACATTTCCTCCGGCCCCACCTGAGCAGCCACCTCGGCGCGGTGCGCCTCATCATGAAACCACATGCGCACGTCCATATCGCCCCCCAGGCACTTCAGCGCGGCGGCGGCCAGCACGGCCTCGGGGCTGCCGCCCATGCCGACGTAGAGATCGACTCCGCTCTGAGGCAGGGAGGGGGCCACAGCGGCGGTGATGTCGCCGTCTGTGATCATGCGCAGGGCCGCGCCGCTCTGCCGCACCTGGCGGATGATCTCGGCATGGCGCGGGCGGTCCATCGTCACCACCACCACGTCGCGCACATGCTTATCCAGCACCTTGGCGACGAACTGGATCACCTCGCCAAGCGGACGGTCCAGCAGCGGGTCGCCGCCCTCGCTTTCGAGGGCTTTTTTCACAGCGGGCCCGTAGGCCATCTTGTGGCTGTAAAAGCTGGGGATGTTTTTCATCGCGCAGGGGGCACCCTCCGGCACCTGCGCAGCCGCCATGACGGAGATGCTGTTCGGCGTGCCTTTGGCGATGTTCGTCGTGCCGTCGATGGGGTCGAGCGCGATGTCAAAACGCGGCGCTCCCGGCTTCCAGGTGCCCAGGTGCTCACCGACAAAGATGCCGGGGGCGTTGTCCTTGATGCCCTCGCCGATGACCACCTTGCCGCAGATGTCCAGGATGTCGAAGACGCCGTAGATGGCCTGGCAGGCGGCGGCATCGGCTAGCTCCTTTTCCCCGCGCCCCAGCCAATGCACGGCCTGCAGGGCAGCATTTTCCGTGGCGCGGACAAATTCAAACTCAAGCAGCCGCTCAAGGTCCAGGGGGCTGCGAAGGGGCGGGAGGCCGGAGTCATTCATGGTGGGGTGGGGTGGGGTGGGGCCTGGGATGTCCTGCAAAGATTCGGAAACGTGATTGGCGGTGCCTGAAACGGAGGAAACCGGGCGGCGCGTAAGCAACGACCCCGAACCCGGCCCGTCCAGGCGCGTGCCCTCACCTATCTTGATGAAGCCGCGCCTGGCAAGCGTCTGGAACCATCGCAAATCCGGGAAAACCGCTGCCAGCCGAGGGGCTGCCGCTGCGGAGTGGGAAGGAAACCAGCCCCTGCCACGTTTCCATCGCCCGCATGAACTCCACCCGCCCGATCGCCTTCCTCTTGCTGCTCGCCCTGCCTGGCATGGCAGCCGCCCAGGCTCCTGCCCCCGCACCGGCAGCCGCCAAGCCAGCGCCAGCGCCCGTCGTCCCGCCCACACTAGCGAATGTCGCTTATGGCCCCCATGAGCGCCAGGTGCTGGATTTTTACCAGGCGAAATCTGACAAGCCCACGCCCCTGCTTTTCTTCATCCACGGCGGCGGCTGGGTGGCAGGTGACAAGGCCAATCCCGGCGAGCTGGAGGCCTGCCTGAAGGAGGGCATCTCCGTCGTTTCCATCAATTACCGCTACTCCTGGCAGGCGCATCTCGCGGGGGTCATGCCGCCGGTCAAATGGCCGTTGGAGGATGCCGCGCGCGCCCTGCAGTTCGTCCGCAGCAAGGCCGCCGAATGGAACCTCGACAAAAAGCGCATCGGTGCCAGCGGCGGCTCCGCCGGAGCCTGCTCCAGCCTCTACCTCGCCTTTCACGACGACATGGCCGACCCCGCTAGCCCTGATCCCATCGCGCGCGAGTCCACCCGCCTGTGGTGCGCCGCTGTGAACGGCGCGCAGACCTCTCTTGATCCGAAGCAGCTCATCGAATGGACGCCCAACAGCCGCTATGGCGGCCATGCCTTCGGCTTCATGGACCCCAACGACCGCAAGACCCGTGACACGCGCTTTGCTGAATTTCTGGAAAAGCGCGAATCCGTCCTGCAGTGGATCAAAATGTATTCGCCCTACGAGCTCGTCAGCAAGGACGACCCGCCCGTCTATCTGCGCTACAGCGATCAGCCCGCCATCGGCCAGCCCAAAAAAGACCCCACCCACACGGTGAACTACGGCGTGAAGCTGGAGGAGCACTGCCGCGCCCTCGGCGTGGAGTGTGAGCTGAACTACCCCGGCGCGCCCGGCATGCGGCACAGCAGCATCGCCGATTTCCTCATTGCCAAACTCAAGGCTCCCTGAGCTGCCGCAAAAGCTGAAGACAGCCCCGGCGATTGCTGAATGAAAGCGCCCGCTTCCTGGCGTTTTCATCCGCCTATGAAGCGCCGCCGCTTTCTCCAATCCCTGACCGCCCTCGCCGCCGCGCCTGCCTGCGCCGCCGCCGCGCCGTGGCGGCTGAACTACATGCTGGCCTCCAGCATGTATGGCAGCCTGCCCCTGGCTGAAATCCTGCCCGAGGTGAAAAAAGGCGGTGCCACGGCCATCGAACTCTGGCCGAAAAAACACGGCACCCAGCGTGAGGAGCTGGATGCCCTGGGCCTGGAAAAGTTCACCGCCATGCTCAAACAGCACGAGGTCGGCTTCGGCGGCACCACCCGCTACGACCTCGGCCCCTTCAAGCTCACGGAAGAGGTCAGGCTGGTGAAGCAGCTCGGCGGCTCCTTCATCGTCACCGGCGGCGCGGGCGAGTGGAAAAACCTAACCCCCCAGCAGTTGAAGGCGAGCGTCGCCGACTTTGTGGAAAAAATGAAGCCGCACGCCGCCCATGCCGCCGAAAACGGCGTCAGCATCGGCATTGAGAACCACGTCAACAACCTCATCGACACGCCGGACTCCCTGCGCTGGCTTGCGGACGGCATCCGCGACCTACCCGGCATCGGCATCGCGCTCGCGCCATACCATCTGCCGCAGGATACCGCGCTGCTGGCGGACTTGATCCGTCACATCGACCAGAAAATGACGCTCTTTTATGCCTGGGAACACGGCAAAGGCTGCATGAAACCGATGCCAAAGAATGAGGAGCTAGAGCAGATGCCTGGACGCGGACCGCTGGACTGGAAACCGTTGCTCAGTGCCCTGAAGGCCGTGAACTTCACCGGCCCCACGGAGATCTTCATGCATCCCACCCCGCGCGGCATCCCCATCATGCCCACCGCCGCCGAATCCACCGCCGAAATCATCCGCGCCAAGAACCACCTCGACTCGCTCCTCTAAAACCAAATCATAAATCAACCATGCCCGAAGCCAAAGTCCTCCTCATCGTCGGTGACGCCACCGAGACCGTCGATACCCTGTATCCCTTTTATCGCCTCATCGAGGGCGGCTACAAGCCCGTCGTCGCCGCGCCGGAAAAGCGGAAGTACCAGATGGTGCTGCACGAGATCAAACCCGGCTGGACCATCACCAAGGAGTGGGAAGGCTACAGCATCGATGCCGACATTGCCTTCAAGGACATCAAGCCCGAGGAATACGTCGGCATCTTCTTCAGCGGCGGCCGCGCCCCGGAATACATCCGCGAGGACGCCGACCTGCTGCGCATCACCAAGTGGTTCTGGGAAAACAAAAAGCCCTGCGCCAGCGTCTGCCACGGCGTGGAGATCCCCGCCCGCGCTGGCATCGTCCAAGGCCTGCGCATGGCCACGGTGGCGAAGTGCAAGTTCGACCTCGAAATCTGCGGCGGCATCTACGTCAACGAGCCCTGCGTGATCGACCAGCACATGTACTCTGGCCGCACCTACCACGACAGCGGCCACTTCGTCGGCCCCTGGATCAAGGCGCTGGACGCTGAACGTGCAAAGATGGGCATCTGAAG
>JAIWOJ010000047.1 GCA_020216965.1 Prosthecobacter sp. | reverse complement strand
TAGCGTGAGGGGCTACGGGCGTCAAATGGAAGAAAGCCGGTGTCTCAGGAGCGTGCTGCTAGGATCCCTGCCGCAATCGCACGCGCCATTTGGTCACGATGCGCTGCTGTGGAGCATCGGGCTGCATCCGTCTTATTGCTCAGGTAGCCGCCTTCGATGAGCACGGCTACGGCAGCCGTTTCCCGCAAGACTTTGAGATCTTCATAGAAGATGCCGCGGTTTTTGCCTTTTAGATTGATGTCCATGCTTCGTAGAATCTGCGTGGCGACTCCTTTTCCCGAGGGACTGCGGTAAAATACCTCCATGCCGCTGATGGACCTGTCCTTGGAGGCATTGAAATGTAGGCTCACAAACAGCGCTTTTCGCTGCCGATTGGAGATGATGGCTCGTTTTTCCAAGCTGACGAAGACATCTGTGCGGCGAGTCAATACCACGCGGAGCCCCTTGGCCTTGAGCACTTTTTCCAATCTCAGCGCGAGATCTAGACAGAGTTTTTTTTCGACCAACCCGTTGTGAACGCAGCCGCCATCTTTGCCGCCATGCCCGGGATCAATCACCACGGTGCTAAAATCTAAGGCAGCTACCTGCGTGCTGATGCAAAACAAGCAAGTTAGACATATCCAACGGATATGCCTGTGCTGCTGATGATGAGACAGGGCAGACACTCTCTTATTTAGGGATTTTCAGTGTCTTGCCCTCACGGATGAAATCGCTGCTCATACCGTTTGCCGCCTTCAGCTTGGCAACGGTGGTTCCATGCTTGCGTGCGATGGCACCGAGGGTATCGCCTTTTTTGATGGTGTAAGTGCCTCCTCCCTTGCTGCTGCCGCTCTTGCTGCTGGATGCTGTCTTTTTCTTGCTGGGTGGAACTTTCTTCACTGGAGATGGGTTGCGGCGGGAAACCGTTCCTCCATGAGATCTGCTCCAGGACTCTATGTCTGAAGAACTGGCCTCTTTTTCCCCTTCAGAGGCCCAGGCGGTCATGTACGTGCCATCAGGGGCAAAGGGGTAATCTTTGCGCTCCATACTGTGTGCTGGCGTGCTGCTGCTGCCCTGTAGGTTGATTTCGGGCAGATTTCTGGGCACACCTTTGACACCGCCCGATGAGCCACAAGACGCAAGGAGGATCACACAAGAGGGCAGACAGAGGAGGGCACTGAAACGGTTGAGCAGCATCAGGTTGAATGTTCCCGCTGAACAGGACTCGCTGCAAGCGAGATGCGGATGAAAACGGAAAAACAGGGCATCGCGTCCACTTTTGGCTGACCAAGCTCGCATCAGGGTAATTCACGAGATTCTCAGGGGACAAGTTTGCCCAAACTCCAGCAGATCGGAGCTAGCAGGGTTACAAGACAATGATACCGCTATCTGTGAGGCAGGACTAGCCCAATGACTGGGAAGGGTGGAAGCCATGATAGAATTCAGTCCACAGAAAGCCTCGGAGCATCGTCTTTAATCCTAAAATTTTATTTTAATTATGGCGCTTTTGCTAACTTGAACACCCCACAGACAACCATTTTATATTTGTTAATATTCAACACGAAAATCTATTGAAATTATAATTTATATGGTCATCATTGTAAAAATTGATGACTTCTGCTTCGCGCTCAATTCTTCCCACCGGGTCTAGGTGCCCAGCGGCAGATTCTGCCTCTGGCAGAGTGATGCGGGATTGTTTGCGTGTGAAAAGAGGGTTCCCTCACCCCTGGGGGCTATGTCTCTTGGCGCTGTTCTTGTGCCAAGCTGCGCTCGCGCATAATTTGAACCAGCGTGCTGATTACATCGGGTTTGACCAGGAGACTTTGAAGCGGATGCAGCAGCGTCAGGCCGCTGGGCAGGCACTCATTCAGGCGGGAGACGTGGTGGGGCTGATTCTGAAAGCCACGCCGAGCGTGGGCACACCGACGGGCGCTGGCGGATACTCTACCTTTTTCATCCCTGTGGGGACCCAAGTCGTGGGCGCACAGTATGGCCGCATTGATGACAAGGGAGCTTTCATCGCGATGCCGATGAAGGGCCAATCCATCTTGGCGCTTGGGGATGGGGCCGTGGGTGCCAAGGCGCAGAGTGCGCTGAAGGGGCTGGAACTGGGGCCGAACATCATCGGCCAGAAAGCATACACTGTGGACAGCAGCACCGGGCTGATGCTAGGCACCATGGCGGGTGTGTACTCGGACACGGGGATCTTTTATTCCACCGATCCCAAGACAGCATGGCAGAGCTGGGTAACAATGGGCGGCTTTGATAACAACCCAGGAACAGTCACCGATAATCTGGTGACGAACAACTCGGGCGACCGCATCATCCCTACGACGCGCTGGGATGCGGAGCAGTTGCTAGCCTTTGGCAGCAGTGCCCCCATTTCCCCTATCGTGGACGGGGTGGACGGGCGCGGGAACACCCCCTGGGGCATGGGCAGCGCGGTAGCCGGGCCGCAGAGCGGCTATGCCTGGCACTTCAATAAGACCTACTGGGATGCGAACGCCTCAGACCCAGCACGCATGAGGAATGCAGTGCGCAACACGGGCCCCTGGCTGCGCATCCAGTATCCAGGCAGCATGATCGCCAAGGACACGCCTGGCCTGCGAAGCACTGCCTTGGGCTATGTGGGTGTGGATGCCAGCAAAATCGGCTTTCCGCTGAGCGAAGCCAACCCTCTGCCGCCTACAACGAGTTGGACGGATACTACCAGCCCGAAAGCGGTGCGCATGGCCTGGGGAAACCTGGAGCTTTTCCGCCCAGAGTATGCGCGCGTGCAGTTAAAAATATTGGTCGGCCCTGGACAGCCAGGTTCGGCCTTTGATTCGGCGGGATTCCTTCAGGCAAACGGGGACACCTTTGGCGGAGACGCGGGCGGTGAGTACACCAACAAAGACCACCTCTGGCGCTATTATGAGCCGACGACCGTCTCACTCTCCAGCAAGCCACTGATCTTCAAGCAAGCCTCCAAGCCACTTGTGGCTCCGAATGAGGTCTTCACCTACACGCTCTGGTACACAACCTTTGGCAACACGCCGCTGACAAACGTGGTGATCGAGGACACGCTGCCAGCCGGCATCAGCTACATCAGTGCCAGCCCGACCCCTAGCAGCACCAACCCACTGCGCTGGAACATCGGCACCGTCCCCGCCAACAGCGTGCACAGCATTACCCTGACCGTGCGCGCCACGGGCACTGGGGTGCTGACCAATACGGTGTGCGCCACCAGCGACCAAGCGCCACGCTCCTGCAACACCGAGACGATTGAGGTCTCTAGTAATCCCCTGCTCTACCCCGACAAATCAGTGACTCCCAGCCTGGCTAGCCCTGGCGATCTGGTGACTTATAATCTCGTCCTGAGCAATGAAGGCACTGGCCCTAGCCCAGTGCCGCTTGTCATCCGTGAGCTACTTCCCACAGGTTTCCTCTATGAAAACCTTGTCTCTGCCAAACTGGCAGGCGCAGGCAGTTCAGCAGTGACGGTGAATTCCACCAACAGGGCGCAGCCGATATTCACCCTGAATGGTGGGATTGCCGCTGGGAAAAAGCTGGAGATTACCTTCAGGGCTCGCATCAGCAGCAACCAACCACCGGGCGTGTACACAAACAGCTACACCTTTGAGTACAGCGGCAAAATCATGTCCACGGGCGCGCTAGCCCCTGTCACTGTCGGCGGTGGGCGCATCGGGGACACTGTTTTCCGGGACTGGAACGGCAACGGCATCATGGATACCAGCGATGAGGGGCTACCCAGCGTGGCGGTGCAACTCTATGCCAGCAATGGCACGACCCTGCTGCAAAGCACCACGACGGACAACACCGGAAAATACGATTTCACCGGGCTGGCAGCAGGTACCTATGTGGTGCGTGTCACGCCCCCAACCAACCACACCGCCACCTTTGACATGGACGGCATTAGCACACTAAACCAGGCCACCGTGACCGTAGCGCTAAACCAAGCTAGGTTGGACGTGGACTTTGGCTATCGTCCAGGAGGCAGTGGCGCGATTAGTGGGCGAGTCTTCAATGACCTAGGAAGGGATGGGAAATTCCAGAGCACCGTGGACAGTGGCATCACCGGCGTGACGCTGCGCCTGTTCCGTGATCGCAATGGCAATGGCAAGATCGATGCCGCGCAGGATGCCCAGATCACATCCCAAACCAGCGCATCAGGAGGAACCTATACCTTCAGCAACCTACCCCTGGGTCTGGACTACTTGGTAGATGTGGACGAGACCTCAACGGCCATTCCCACAGCCCTGGGGGGAACGCCGGTCGTGCAGACCACCGCAGATCCTATCGCCGTGTCTGGCCTGGAAGGCAGCAAAGGCAGTGTGAACTTCGGTTTTTGGCGTCAGATCCCTTCCAGTATTGGTGGCAGGGCGTTCATCGACGCTAACCTGAACGGCCAGCCAGACAGCGGCGAGCTGCCAGTGGCGAACCTGCCTGTGGAACTTTACGCGGACCTGGATGGGGACAGCAGCCCTGATGTGAATGAGCTGCTCATGACCAGCCGGACCTCTCCCACAGGAAACTACCTCTTCAGCAATCTGGGCGAGGGGGAATATCTCGTGGTCATTGACATGGAATCTCCTGAAGTGCCCGCCGGACACCAGGTGACCTCTACCACCCTCGGGGTGACGATCAGCGCGGGGGACAACAGCCTGGGCAATCACTTTCCTTTCTCCCCGCTACTGACCAAAACGGCAAACCGCACCACGGCGCAGGCGGGCGATCAGATTGTCTATACAGTCACGCCAAACTACACGGGCTCAGATTCCCTGCAGGGGCTGACCATCACGGACACTGTGCCCGCTGGTACCACTTTTGTCAGCGCGGGGCAGGGCGGCACGCTCAACAGTGGTGTGGTGACGTGGAACCTGGGCACCACCCAGCCAGCAGACACAGGTTCCCTTGTCCAGAACCTGAACCTCTTTGCCCTGCGCGGCAATTCGACGAATACCTTCTGGCGCTATGACGCAAACACCCTGACATGGCAGGCACGGGCAAACGCGCCAGCCACGATCAACGCAGGAGCCTCCCTGGCATCGAACGGCACCCACCTCTTTGCCCTGCGAGGAAACAGCACCACCGCCTTCTACCGGTATGACCCATCCACAAACACCTGGACCACGCGCGCCAGCGCACCGGCGACGATCAGCAGCGGTGGCAGGCTAGTCTATCTTGCACCCTTCTTTTATGCCCTGCGTGGAAATGGCACTACCTCTTTTTACCGCTATGACCCATCTGCCAATACCTGGGCCACGCGCGCAAGCATTCCTGCCAGCGTCAAAGCAGGCGGCTCCTTGACCAGCGATGGGGTCAACTTGTTCGCCTTCCGAGGAGACGGCAGCAGAAGCTTTTACCGCTACAATGTTGCCGCCAACACCTGGACCAAGCTCGCGGACGCACCGGATGGGATCAAAAGCGGCGGCTCCCTGGCCTTTGATGGCACGCACATCTATGCGCTACGCGGCGATGACAAAACCAACTTTTACCGCTACAACAGGACGACCAATGTGTGGACGCGAATGGCAAGCACGCCGGGCACCGTGAACAGCGGCGGAGATCTCGTGGCCGCAGGCAGCTCCCTCTACGCACTGCGCGGGGACGCTACCACCGCCTTTTGGCGCTACAATCCACAGAGCAACACCTGGACCACCCTGGCATCGACGCCAGCCACTATCAACGCCGGGGGGGCGCTGGTGGAATATGGTGCGCCAGTGCCAACTGAACTGACGGTGGACCTAACCACGGACAGAACCCTCATCTTGAATGGGGAAACACTTACCGTGACGATGACGGTGGGCTCCAGTGCCACCAACATCTCTGGCGTATCCCCACCCGCCTTGAGTGTGACGACGACCAACAGCGCCACGGCCACCCTACTTAGCGGCCCCACACCGTCTTCGGCCAACATCCCCGCAGGCGGCTCAGCCAGCTTCACCTGGACCTATCGAATCAATGCGGGAACAACCCCCGGCAGTGTCAGGTTTTCCAACGCTGCCTTCACAAGCGCTAGCACCAATTTCCCGGCATCTGCCTCCAACAGCGTGCTGACGACACGCCCGCTTACCTTCACCGTCAGTGTGAACAGCGGCAGCGGGCGTGACAGCATCCGTAACATCGCTAGCATTCAGACCAATGAATTCCGCGGCAGCTACCTGGTGGCAAACGTCGGAGCAGCCGGCAGCGCAAACGACCGTTTGATCAAGCTCACCGGCAGCTCGGCGGTGGACATGGGGAACACAGGCAGCACCCAGATGCGAGCGCTGGCCCTCAGCCCAGATGGCTCCGTGCTCTACGGGGTGGATCGCGATGCAGCCACCGGCGCGGGCGCGGACGTGCTAATGAGCAATGCCCAGGCAGGGGCCGGTGGTACCGTGAGCCAGTGGGCCTCCCGCGTGGTCGGCTTTAGCAGCCAGTGGTCCACCACGGACTGGTCGGCCGCGCAGGCGCTAGGGGCACCTGATACAACGTCGGCAGGGGATTTCCCAACCGCATGGTCACCCGCCACGACCACCAGCAGCCCAGAGTATCTGCACCTGGGATTTGCCACCCCGGTGTATGCCACCTCCGTGCGCGTGCGCGAGACCTTCAGTGCCCCATTTGTGACCGGCATTGAACTGGTGGAGCCAAACGGCACCGTGCATGTGCTCTCGCCGATCCCTGCGGACACCACCGTCGCCCCAGGCTATTACACCGTCACATTCCCTGCCACACCCTACCTCGTGGACGCAGTGATCGTGCGCACGGCCAAGTCAGGCTATGAGGAAATCGACGCCGTGGAGCTGACGGGCAATACCCCTTCCAGCCTGATGAGCCCAGTGGGGCGCTGTGTCAGCGCTGGCAATCCGCTCGTCGGTCCTCTGGGCAGTTTCACCGTCGTGGACATTCGCGGCATGGCCTTCGATCCAGAAAGCGGTGACCTCTTTGCCGTCCACCGCCGGGAAGACGCCACGGTCGGCAATACCCTGCTGGACTGCCTTTTCAAAATCGACCCCGTCAGCGGTCTGCATGTGAACGACGCCTTTGGCGCAGGCGTGGACTACGTCGTGCTCGGCACAAACACGCTGCCAACTCCACTGTATGACATTGATGACATCAGCTTTGATCCTCAAAGCGGTGTGCTTTACGGCATTGCCAATGACTCAACCACGGGGTTTGGCGACAAAGACCGCCTCGTCACCATTGATCCCACCAGCGGCGCTGTGACGAATGTGGGACGGTTTAAGATCAAAGGCACGAGCACTTTCATCGAAGGGGTGCAGGGCATGGACTTTGACATCAACGGCACCCTGCGCGCTACGACCGGCTCCGGCGGAGCGGCGGCCACGAACAACACCGTGTGGAAAGTGGACCCCGAAACCGCAGAATGCACGGCGCAGGCGGTGATGACGAATCTACTGCCCGCCTACAGCGACTACGAGGCCATCGCCAGCCCGGTGAACCCGGTCATCATCCCGCCCACGCTGAGCAACCCGGTGGAGACCGCTCTCACAGGTAGCATTGGCGACCTGGCCTATGCCGATCTCAACGCCAATGGCACTCGCGATGCCGGGGAGCCAGGGCTGGCCGGGGTGCGGATCAGAGTCCAGAGCGGCTCGGTGAGCAAGACGGCCACGGCGGACAGCCAGGGCAATTACCGCGTCTTTGGTCTAAGCACCGCAGGCAATCCATGGACGGTCAGTGTGGACATGACGTCACTGCCTGAGGACTGGTTTGCCACCACCCCCACCAGTTTGCAGCGCAGCCTAGCCACCAACAGTGCCGAAGTGCTGGACGCAGACTTTGGCTTCTTCGGCCCTGCAGACCCATCCGTAGCCGCCAGCGTGCGCGGACTGGTGTGGACGGATGGAAACTCTGACGGTGCCCAGGACTGGGATGAAGATGGCCTTAGCAGCGTGACCGTACAGCTTTTCCGGGATCTCAACAACAATGGCACGCTGGAGGCCACAGACCTGCTCGTGCGCACCAGCCTGACAGACGCGCAAGGTGGCTACAGCTTTGCCAGACTGAACCCTGGTGCCTACCTGGTGCAGGTGGACACCGCTAGCCTGCCCGCAGGCATGAGCCTGGTAAGCGGTGGCGCAAACCCGCGTGCGGTCACCCTGGCGGCCCAGCAAAACCGCACAGGCATCAATTTTGGCTACCGCCATACCGGCAGCATTGGCGATACGGTCTTTTACGACTTGAACGCGAACGGTGTGCAAAATGCTGGAGAAGACGGCATCCCAGGTGTGCGGGTGAGCGTCTATTTTGACGCCAATGGCAATGGTGCCGTGGATGCCGATGAGCGTGAGGCTGGCGCTGCTGTGACCAATGCCTCTGGCAGTTACACTGTCAGCGGTCTAGCTGCCGGCATGTATGTGGCGCGCGTGGACGAGCAGCATGTGCCCGCCCCACCCTCCAGCCCCAACGCGGGCATGTACAACACCATGCTGCCCACCGTGTCGGAGGAGATCGGCGTGACTCTGACCGCAGGCCAGTCTGTGACGACGGCAGACTTTGGCTTTGCCGAACTGGGCTTGGCGGAGGGGAATGTTTTCCATGACCAAAACGCAGATGGCAATAGGGGCGCTTCCGAGCCAGGGCTGCCAAACATCACCGTCAATATCACCGGCACCACCAGCGGCGGCTTGCCACTGAGCCGTAGCACAGTGACGAACGTGGCAGGTGAATACGGCTTCCTGCTGCCTGCTGGCAGTTATGTCGTCAGCGTGGATGGGACAGATCCTGACTTCCCAGCCGGGATGACGCGCCTCACCACCGTGGCCGCCCACACCATCACTTTGCAGGGCGGATGGGAACTTGAGAACCTCGACTTTGGAAGAGCTTATACCGGAGCGCTAGGAGGAATGATCTTTGCAGACACGAATGGTAATGGCGCGCTGAACAGCGGAGAAGGCGGTGTCGCAGGCGCGGTCGTGGAATTGTTTGACTCCACCGGCACAGTCTGGCGTGACGCCCGCGTCACCGATGCGGATGGCCTTTACCGCTTTGACGGCCTAGCAAATGGCACGCATGTGCTGAAGGTGCGTGCAGACTCCCTGATCGCCGTGCAGGGTGCCACCATCACGGCAGATCCTGTGCCCCCGCTAGATGGCGTGGCCTCCGTTAGCCTCGCGGCAGGTGCCGAAAATTTGGTACTGAATTTTGGTTACAAGCCCGCTCTGACTCCACCACCTTCCACCGCGTGCCCCCCGCCAAGAAACCAGACTGTGGGCGCGCAGTAT
>JAIWOJ010000046.1 GCA_020216965.1 Prosthecobacter sp. | reverse complement strand
AGCACGGAGAGCAGGGTAGTGATGACTTTCATGATGGTAGGATGGTGTGGTAGTTTGGTTTGAGCCTGGGGGCGTTGGCGGAAACCTATCCCTTGCGCGTGCCCCCTCTAACGCGGGCTTCTTGCAGCAGTTTCAAGATTTTTTTCAAATCACCAGGGAAGTGAGGAAGAAGGCAGCGGTGGCCTGGGAAGATGGAGCTTTTTTTCCTGGCAGGGGGCTCGTCCAAGACGTTTTCTGCGGGATGCCTGTCCCCACCGTCCGTTTTAAGCACGCCCGTTTTTCCGCCCGTTTCCCAGAAACTTACCGCTACTCGCGCTCTCATTACTGGATGTGTCCGGTGGAGGACGGGCGGCCTGGTGTCTGGCGCGTGGGTTTTACCAAATTTGCGACCCGGATGTTGGGTGAGCTGGTGGACTGTGATTGGAAACCCGCCGTGGGTGGTGCCGTGGAGCCTGGTCAGGTGATCGGCTGGGTGGAGGGCTTTAAGGCGGCCTCTGACGTGTTTAGCGTCATGCGCGGTGCCTTTGTCGGTGGCAATCCAGCCCTGAAAGCAGATGCCTGCATCGTGCGCAGTGATCCCTATGAGGTAGGCTGGCTCTATGAGGTGGAAGGGCAGCCGGAAGAGGAGCACTTGGATGTCCACGGCTACATTAGCCACCTCTCTGCCATCATCCAGCGCATGGCTGAGGAAGGCCATGGCGAAGAAGTGCCGGAGGAGGTGGACTGATCTTGGGTGCCTGCGGAGGTTATTTCCTGAGTTTTTCAAACTCTGCGCCGCCTTTGCGTGCTCCTTCCAGGTAGCGGGCGAGGGCCATGAGGTGCTTGGTGACTTCGCTGCCGTCGATCTTGTCCTTTGTCATCCAGATGCCTTCCGCATTTTGAGTTTTAAGGGCTGTCGCGGCTTTGGCGGCAGCTCCTTTGGCTTGGCTGGTCCAGGCTTTTTCAGTGGTTGGGGTAGCACGTTTTTCTAGCAGCTTCTCTCTGGGCTGGGCCATCTGCTCCTTGAGCTTGGTGAGGTCGCGCTGGATGTGATCCATTTTGAAGCCGTAGTGCGTGGGCAGGTTGCCGTCATCGTAGGTGAGCTCATAGGTGTCCTTGACGAAGTAGAGGGGTTTGTTCGTCTTTAGCTCGTAAAAACGTGCGTATTGGCCGTCGGGGAGCACGGAGCGCTCATACCAGGAAAAGGCGGCGGGCAGGGGCTTGAGGTATTTTTCATCGCCAGTCACGACGTAAAGGAGGTGCAGGGTCTCCATGGCGCTGATGCTCTCGCCGCCAGTGACGCATGGCGGTTCAAATTTGCGTGCCCAGACGGGCTCCATGGCGTGGTTGTATTGCTGAGCCCAGGCGGGCTGGGGATCGGGCATCTGGGCGAGGATGAGGAAGTCGCCACCTTTCTGGGCGGCGGCTAGGTAGCGTGCCTCGCCAGTGAGCTCATGGGCACGCAGGAGGAGCTCGATGGCGCGTTGATGGTTGCCATCATTCAGGGTGTAAAAGCTGATGTATTTGACATCGGGCCACTGGCGCGGCCACTCGGCGGGATAGGCTGCTTTTTTGACCGGTGTGGCGGGATCTGCAGGGCCATTGAACTGCTGGGGCCAGGCACCATTGGGAAACTGAGCGGCGAGGAGGCTTTCGAGGCCGAAGCGCACGGTCTCCTGGAGCACGAGATCCTCTTTGCACTCAGGCAGGTGGGCTAGCTCTAGCAGGAAGAGCAGGGCGGACTGGGTTTTGTTATCGTCGAGGGTGCTGGTGTTTTGGCGCTTGCCCTGGTCTTTGTCACCGGCCAGCACCTGCTGATGCAGCCAGTATTTCGCGGCTTTTTCGGGGGCAAAGTCGAAATCGCTGCTCCACCCGCCGCTGGCGAGTTGGCAGGCGACCAGTGCTTTGCCAGCGGCGCGCGCGGCTTCAAGGAACTGGGGATCGCCGCTGGCCTTCCAGGCTTGCACAAAGGCTAGGCCCAGGGTGGTGGTGCCGGGTGGCTGGATGGAGATGACGGTTTTGGATTTGCTATGCTCTGTCATGCCGAGGCTGAGGTCCGCAGGCCAGCTTGAGGCGTAGCCGCCCTGAACGGCCAGCTTGTCCGTGCAGAAGGCCGTGGCTTTTTTCAGGGCGTTCAGCACTTCCTGGGGATCAGGCAAAGCATCTGCTGCGAGTGCCGTGAATGGTGTGGCGAGGAGTAGGAGGAGGCTGATGGCTTTCATGGGAGGAGGCTGAGTCAAGTGGCGGGCAAACGTGGCCTAGGGGGCATAGCTTTCGCGTCGCTGGAGGCGATCCAGCCGAAGCTGCAAATCATCGATACCGGCTGAAACTCCGCAGCGGCTGTGGAGTTTATGCACGCGCTATGTCTAACCAAGCTTTTCTGAGGGTTTCTGCCTACTTCCTGTTTGCCACGGCTCTTTTCGCCCAGAACCCGCAGGGGGCACCATCGCCAGCCCGTGGCATGTTTGACCAGATGGATGTGGATAAAAACGGGCGTCTGAGCCGGGAAGAGCTGCCTGAGCGCCTACGCGCGAACTTTGACAGGGTGGACACGAATGGAGATGGAGCGATCTCGAGAGAAGAGCATGAGGCTGTGGTGAACCGGATGCGCCAACAGCAGCAGGCAGGCAAGGGGGCACCGCCACAGGCCCGCGCTTTACCGCCTGAGATCGAGGCGCTGCGGGATCTACCCTATGCTGGCACTGACAATCCGCGCCAGAAGCTGGACCTCTATCTGCCGAAAGTGCGGAAGTCTGACAAACCCCTGCCGATCATCGTCTTCATTCATGGTGGAGGCTGGCGTGCTGGAGATAAAAGCGGCGGCATCAGTCACCTGGCCCGTTTTGTACAGAGTGGGGACTACGCGGGGGTGAGCGTGGGCTACCGCCTCACGAATGAGGCGCAGTGGCCCGCCCAGATCCATGACTGCAAGGCTGCCATCCGCTGGATCAAGGCCCATGCAGGAGAGCACAGGCTGGATGCTAGCCGCATCGCGGTCTGGGGCACATCGGCGGGTGGGCATCTCGTCTCCCACTTGGGCACGAGCGGTGATGTGAAGGATCTCGAGGGCACGCTGGGCGCGCATTTGGATCAAGACAGCCGTGTGACTTGTGTGGTGAACTACTTTGGCCCAGAAAATTTCCTCACCATGGTGCGCCAGCCGAGCACGATTGATCGCAGCCGCGGTGGAGACTATCCTGAGGCTCTGCTACTCGGCGGCCCGGTGCCCGAGCGTGAGCAGGCTGCGCAGGAGGCCTCCCCTGTGACCCATGTGAGCCAAGGAGATGCGGCCTTTTTCACGGCCCATGGTACCAAGGATCCCCTCGTGCCCTTTGCCCAGGCGGAGGAAATTCACGCTGCTTTGCAAAAGGCTGGTGTGCCTTCGCTGCTGCAAGAGATGACGGGTGGCGGCCACGGCTTTCGCAGCCCAGAGCTAGATGCGCGTGTGAAGCAATTCCTAGACCTGCATCTGCGTGGCATCCAGACGGAGATCGTCACGACTCCTATCGTCATGCAGCCAGGCAAGTAAGCCCGGATTCCAAAGTTCCGGCAGCTAGGTGTGTCTGCGTCACTGGGAACGACGAAATCATGGATGGCGCTGGCGATGTTAGTAAATCTCCGGCTCCGGCACGGCGGGGCCGTGTTGGAGGAAGTCAAAGTCCGCGCCTTCGTTCGCCTGGGTCACATGCTCGACGAAGAGCTTGGCATAGCCGCGGTGGTAGCGCGGTGGCGCTGGCTTCCATTCCGCGCGGCGCTTTGCGAGTTCCTCATCGCTGACGTGCAGGTGCAGGCGGCGGTTCTTCACGTCCAGCTCGATGAGGTCGCCATTTTTCACCAAGGCCAGCGGGCCGCCCACGGCGCTTTCAGGCGCGATGTGCAGTACACAGGCTCCGTAGCTGGTGCCGCTCATGCGGCAGTCGCTCAGGCGCACGAGGTCGCGGATGCCCTGCATGAGCAGCTTTTTCGGGATGGGAAGCTGGCCCCACTCCGGCATTCCAGGCGCGCCGACGGGCCCGGCATTGCGCAGGATGAGCACGGTGTCCTTGGTCACGTCCAGGTCGGGATCATCAATCTTCGCCTTCATCTCCGGGTAGCTGTCAAAGACGAGCGCGGGGCCGGTGTGCTGGCACAGATCGGGCGTGGCGGCGGCGTGTTTGATCACCGCGCCGTCCGGGCAGAGATTGCCGCGCAGGATGGCGGTGCCGCCGTCCGCCTGGAGCGGGTTGGCGGAGGTGCGGATGACATCGGCGTCATAGATCTCGCAGCCGGCCACGTTTTCGCCTAAGGTCAGGCCGGTGATGGTGGGCACGTCCATGTCCAGGATGTCCCTCATGCCGTTGAGCAGCGCCTTGATGCCACCGGCCAGGAAGAACTCCTCCATAAGGTATTTGCCCGCCGGGCGCAGGTTCGCCAGCAGCGGCACGCGGCGGCTGATTTCATCAAACTTTTCCAGCGGCAGCTTGATGCCAAGCCTGCCCGCCATGGCCACGAGGTGGACGATGGCATTCGTGCTGCCGCCCAGCGCCATGTCCACGGCGATGGCGTTGTCAAAAGAGCGCTCGCTGACGATGGTGGACGGTTTGCGGTCCAGCCAGACGTTTTCCACCATCTGCCTGCCAGCGGCGGCGGCGATGCGTGTGTGCGCGCTGTCCACGGCGGGGATGGAGGACGCGCCGGGCATGACGAGGCCCAGCGTCTCCGCCAACGCGGTCAGCGTGCTGGCCGTGCCCATGGTCATGCAGTGGCCGGGGCCGCGGGCGATGCCGTCCTCGATCTCGCACCATTCCTCCCAGCTCAGGTTGCCCGCGCGTTTTTCATCCCAGTATTTCCAGACATCGCTGCCGCTGCCCAGCGTGGTGCCGCGCCAGTTCCCCTTCATCATCGGCCCGCAGGGCATGTAGATGACCGGGATGTCCATGCTAAAGGCACCCATGAGCAGGCCGGGTGTGGACTTGTCACAGCCGCCCAGCAGCACCGCGCCGTCCAGAGGGTTCGCGCGCAGCACCTCCTCCGTCTCCATGGCCAGCAGGTTGCGGTGAAACATGGCCGTCGGCTTGGTCAGCATCTCGCCCACGGAGAGCACCGGGATTTCCATGGGATGCCCGCCCGCCTGCAAAATGCCGCGCCGCACCGCGTCCGCCGTCAGCTTCAGGTGCATGTGGCAGGAGTTCTGTTCCGACCAGGAGTTCAGGATGCCGATGACCGGCTTGCCCACATAATCCTCGGCTCCCCAGCCCGCCTGTTTCGCGCGGGAGCGGTGTCCAAAGGAGCGCAGTTCATCGCGGCCATACCAGCGCCAGGAGCGGAGTTGTTCGGGGGTTTTACGGGTCATGAGGGCGCGCATTGTCAGCAGGAGCGGACGCTTTGCCAATGCTGTCTTGGATGAAAAAGCGCCCGCTCAGCCCACGGAGCAGATGCCCACGGCCTGCTTCAGGGAGGCGAGCTTGTCAGGGCGCTTCGGGATGAATTCCTGCCCCAGGTGGCCGGTGTATCCGGTCTCCTGGATGGCGCGGATGATGGCGGGGTAGTTCAGCTCCTGCGTTTCATCGATCTCCGCGCGCCCGGGTACGCCGCCGGTGTGGTAGTGGAAGAAGTGCGCGTGGTGTTTTTTGACCGTGGCGATGACATCGCCCTCCATGATCTGCATGTGGTAGATGTCGTAGAGCAGGCCGAAATGGGCGGAGCTGAGCTTCTCGCACAATGCCACGCCCCAGGCGCTGTGGTCGCACATGTAGTCCGGGTGGTTCACCTTGCTGTTCAGCAGCTCCATCACCAGCTTCACGCCCAGCTTTTCCGCCGTGGGAAGCAGCCGCCGCAGGCCGGTGGCGCAGTTTTCCAGCCCCTGCTCATCGCTCATACCGTCGCGGTTGCCGCTGAAGCAGATCACCTGGTGGAACCCCGCCTCGGCGCTGGCCTTCAGCAGCGGCTCGTAGGCCTGGATCAGCAGGTCGTGGTGCTCCAGGCGGTTCCAGCCCTTGGGGATGGGGCCGATCTTCACGCCGCCCGGCCCCTCGATGGTGGGAAAGCTGACCATGGCGCAGTGCAGGCCGTGCTTTTGCAGCGTGGCAAAGTCGGGCGGGTCCAGCAGCTCGATGGATTCCAGGCCGATCTCCTTCGCCGCCAGGCACATCTGCTCCAGCGGGATGTCCTTGTAACACCATTTGCACACGGAATGGCGCACCTTGCCGCCGGCCGCTTTTTCCGCGGCCTCCATCTGTCCCCGCAGCAGCGCGGCGACGGCGCTGACGCTAGTGAGCTTGCCAAAATGACGACGGGTGAGAGGGGCGGGCGGGTTCATGGCCCGAGGTAAGCAGCCTGGCCGTGGCAAGTCGAGCCGGAAGTCTGTTTTTCCCAGGCCGTGATGACCGCGCTTATTCGCCAGGCAGCGGCGTGGTGGGCCAGGTCTCCACCCAGGGCAGTCCGTAGGCGTTCAGGTCGGCCATGAAGGGGTCTGGATTCAGTTGTTCCACGTTCCATACGCCAGGTTGGCGATATTCCGTGGGATTGGTGAGGATCTGGCGGGCGGCGATCATAGCCGGAACGCCGGTAGTGTAACTCACGCCTTGGCTATTGGTCTCCCGGTAGCACTCCTGGTGGTCACAGATGTTATAGACGTAATAGCGTTTGAACTGGCCGTCCTTGCCTGTGCCTTCAATCCAGTTGCCGATGCAGGTTTTGCCCTTGGTGTCTGGCCCCAAAGTGCCGGGCTCTGGCAGTAGGGTTTTGAGAAATTCGATCGGGATGATCGGCACACCCTTGTGCATCACAGGGTCGATGCGCGTCATGCCCACATTGACCAGCACCTCCATGTGCTTGATGTATTGGTCCCCGAACGTCATCCAAAAACGCGCGCGGCGGATATCAAAATGCTTCACGAGGCTTTCTAGTTCTTCGTGGTAGAGGCAGTAGATGTTTTTTGGGCCAATGCCGTCTGGGAAAGTGAAGCTACGTTTGATCTCTAGCGGTTTAGTTTCTACCCACGCTCCATTTTCCCAGTAACGCCCATTGGCCGTGACCTCACGCAGGTTGATCTCTGGATTGAAGTTGGTGGCAAAAGCCTTGCCGTGATCGCCGGCATTGCAGTCGATGATGTCCAGCGTGTCGATTTTGCTGAAATGGTGCTTCATCGCGTAGGCCGTGTACACATTGGTCACGCCTGGGTCAAAGCCACAGCCGAGCAGGGCCGTCAGCCCAGCATTTTTGAATTTGTCCTGGTAGGCCCATTGCCAGTGGTATTCAAATTTCGCGACATCCCGTGGCTCATAATTGGCTGTATCGATGTAATGCACTCCCGCCTCTAGGCAGGCATCCATGATGGTGAGGTCCTGGTAGGGCAGGGCCACATTGATGACGACTTCTGGCTGAAAGCTTCTCAGCAGGCGCACCAGTTCAGGCACGTTGTCCGCATCTACCCCGGCGGTTTGGATGGGGCGTTTCAGTTCGGCGGCGATGCCATCGCATTTGGCTTTGGTCCTGCTGGCCAGCATGATCTCGCCAAAGACCTCAGGCAGTTGGGCGCATTTATGAGTCACGACACGGCCGACGCCGCCGGCACCAATGATGAGGACACGATGAGACATGGTAGGTAAAATAGAAGGGGTGACTCTAGGCGGCAGGGGGGGAATGCAAGCGTGGGAAAGTGACAGGAATGCTCAACCCTGAGCCCTTGGGCTCTCCTGTCGGGCGATTTTGCGACCCAAAACCGCCTTGCAAAAGTCTGGCTCGCAACCATAAGAGCGCCCCGTTCGTTTTTGAACGCGCCTGCGTGCCACTGTGTCACACGGCGTCCCTTCCCCCAAAAAACCATCAACCATGACAGTGACAATATGATCCAAGTGCAAAACCTCCGAAAAGAGTTCGGCACCAAGGTGGCCGTGGACAATGTGTCCTTCACCGTGGAAAAAGGTGAAGTGCTCGGCTTCCTCGGCCCAAACGGTGCCGGAAAATCGACCTCCATGCGCATGGTCACGGGCTATTTCCGGCCTACCTCTGGCAGCATCAAGATTGGCGGCATCGACATGCTAGAAGACCCTGAACAGGCCAAAAAATGCATCGGATACCTGCCGGAAAATGCCCCGCTCTACTCAGATATGACGGTGGCGAGTTTCCTGGGCTTCTGTGCCGAGGTGCGCGGCATCACCGGCGCAGCGAAGACCAAGGCGATCGACCGCGTTCTCGACCTGTGCTTCCTCCACCGCGTGCGCAATCAGAGCGTGGACACTCTTTCCAAAGGTTACCGCCACCGCACCTGCTTTGCCCAGAGCATCATCCATGACCCGGATGTCTTGATCCTTGATGAGCCGACGGACGGTCTCGACCCCAACCAGAAACACGAAGTCCGCCAGCTCATCAAAAACATGGGTAAGAATAAGGCGATCATCTTCTCCACCCACATCCTGGAGGAGGTGGATGCCGCATGCTCCCGCGCCATGATTATCGACCGCGGCAAGGTCGTGGCTGATGGCACGCCCGAGAGCCTCCGCAAGCTAGTCCCCGGCTGCAACAGCCTGGATGAAGTGTTCCGCTCGCTGACGCGGTCCGATTTGGAAAAATAATCGTCAAAAAACCTTCAATCGCCCCATTTTTTCTATGAAAAATTCTGATATTGCCAACACGCTGGCGATTTTTAAGCGGGAGTTTCTCTCCTACTTCAACTCGCCGGTGCTTTACGTCATCGTCGTCATCTACCTCCTGGCTTCGATGGGCTTTACCTTTTTCTTTGGCCGTTTCTTGGAGAGCGACAATGCCTCTCTGACCCAGAGCTTCTTTTTCTGGCATCCCTGGATCTACATTGTCTTGGCCCCGGCGGTGGGGATGCGTCTGTGGTCAGAGGAGCATCGTCTAGGCACCTTTGAGCTGCTGATGACCATGCCACTTTCTCCCTGGCAGGCCATCGTGGGTAAATTCGTCGCGGCAGCTCTGGTCTGGGCCATCGGTCTGGCACTGACTTTTTCGATCGTCATCACGGTGAATTGGCTCGGTTCCCCTGACTCAGGGCCGATCATTACCGGCTATGTAGCGAGTTACCTGTATGCCTTGGGTTGCCTGGCTGTCACCAGCGCTGCGAGTGCCTACACCCGCAGCCAGGTGGTGTGCTTCATCGTCAGTGTGGCACTGTGCATCCTGCTGACGCTGATTGGTTACCCCGGCATCGTGGATAGCGTCGTGCGCACTCTTCCAGGCTCTATGGAGGGTGTCGTTCGCTTCGTCAGCTACCTGAGTTTTATGGATCACTTTTATGAAATGACGAAGGGCATCTTCGTCATCCGTGATGTGCTTTATTTCCTCTCTGTCATCGTCGTAGCACTCATCATCACCCACCTTGGCCTGCGCTCAAAACGCGCCTGATTTCGCCGTCCATCGACAACTCTCAACCGCACC
>JAIWOJ010000045.1 GCA_020216965.1 Prosthecobacter sp. | reverse complement strand
CTGCTCATAGGGCAGCTCCTCATGGCGGCGTAGCACGACGGCCAGCCGCTGCTTCTCCGGCAGCGCAGCGATGGCGCGGTCCAGGGCGGCCTCTAGCTCCTCCTGCTGCATTTGGTGATCGGGGGTAGGGCAGGTGGCGTCCACATATTGGCGCGGTGGGGGGGCATCCGTGTCCGTCTCGACCTCTAGTGCTACTTCTTTGCGCCTGCCGCGGCGGCGCGTTTCGTTAAAGACCAAGTTCCGCAGGATGGTGTACATCCAGGTGGTGAACTTCGCGGTCGGCTCATAGCGGGGAGCGCTTTTCCAGATCCGCAGAAAGAGCTGCTGCGCGATGTCGTGGGCATCATCCAGATTTCCCAGCATCCGCGCTGCGGTGCCTACCACGGCCCCCTGGTGCAGCTCCACCAGCCTCTCAAAAGCGCGCACGTCCCCTTCTTTGACCCTCAGCATCAGGCGGATGTTCTCTTCATCACACGCGGTCTCCTCCGCGCCGGAGGCGTGGGATGGGGAGGCAGAGGACCATTCCGGTTCCGGCATGAGATAGGCGGGCAGGAGACCGGCGATGCTAGCGGCGGACATGTGCGCCTTCAACCACGGCGGTGCCTGAGAGTTGCGTAAGAAAATGCGGTCCGGCCTGCGGGGTTGGCGGAACCCTCTGCGGTTTCTGCAAAGCGGGCTCCCTGATCGCGTTGCTGATGGGCTCATGAATCGACGTCATTTTCTCCACGCCATGGCCGCCTCGCCGCTGGTCGCAGCAGGTGCCCGCCGTGCGCCGTTTCGTGTGCTTTACAGCAATGATCTGACGAACATCACCTCCTGCATCAGCCCCTTTCATCCAGAGAGGGCTCCCTTTCGGCCTGAGATGCTAGATGCCACGATTGATGAGGTGAGCGGTCTGGTGGATGCGCATCTGCTTCAGCCTGGGCTGGGCGTGGTGCCGCTGTGGCCGAGCCGGGTGGTCGATCTCCAAGAGCATTTTGCCTGGATCCGCCAGAGGTATGGGCAGCGGCCAGATGGTTTTAGCCAGTATGTGCTGGCGGGTGGTGACCTTGTGCAGCGCTTCATCGACCGCTGCCGGGCGCGTGGCCAGGCGGCTTTGATCTCCCTGCGCATGAATGACGCGCATCATAAAGAATTGGCTGATCCGCAGCCAGGGATGAGGCCCGGTAGTAGCATCGGCATGAGCGTGACCCGCTGGTATGTGGAGCACCCTGAACACCGAATCAGGCCCGGCTCTCTGCGTGGCGCAGACCTCGTGCTCAACTGGGTGGTGCCAGAGGTGCGCCTGCAAAAGCTAGCCATGATCCGTGAGCTGGAAGAGAACTATGACCTCGACGGGCTAGAGCTGGATTTTTTGCGCTTTTACAGCTACTTCCGACCGGAAACACCTCTGGAGCAGCGCTGCGAGATCATGACTGGTTTTGTGACGGAGACGCGGCGCATTCTAGGGCCAGAGCGCTGGCTGGGTGCCCGCGTGCCGTGCTATCTGCCTGCGCTCGCTGAGCTTGGCCTGGACCTCAAGGCTCTCGTCGCGGCAGGGCTGGATATGGTGAATGCCTCTGCGCACTATTTTACCACCCAGCAGCATGACCTAGCGGCACTGCGTGCCCAGACGCTGGGTGCCGCGCTGTATTTTGAGCTCTGCCACACCCTCTGGAAGGGGGAGAAAGTGCAGGCGGGCTACGATGTGTTTCCCTTTCGCCGTGCCACGCAGGAGCACCTGCATACCTCTGCCCACCTGGCTTATGCACGCGGTGCGGATGGCATCAGTCTGTTTAATTTTGCCTACTACCGGCAGCATGGGCAGGGGGATGGGCGCGGTGCTTTTGGTGAGCCACCTTTTGAGGCGCTGCGTGCTCTGCGGAAGCCGGAAACGCTAGCCAAAAAACCGCAACACTGGTTCATCGCGCCTGGCTGGCGCGCCCCTGGCATGAAGCCGCTGCCTGTGCCACGGGTCATGCTGCCTGGTAAGGTGGCGAAGTTCCAGTTTGACCTAGCTGCGCCCCATGGCGATGCCCGGCTGCGGATCCAGGCCGCGCAAAACCTTGCGGGCACAGGCTGGAGCGCCTTCTTCAATGGAGTGGCGCTGGAGGCCACCCAGGATGTGTCCGAGCCCTTCGATGTACCCTTTCCCTCAATGCTGGGCCAGCCAGAGGAAATGCGTGCCTGGGAGGTGCCAGCCAGACTGCTCCTGGATGGCAAAAACAGCCTGGAACTCACCCAGAAATCTACCGATCCGGTCACGGTGCTATTTTTAGATCTGGCGATGCCGCCAGCCACCTGAGCCGCAGGGGCTTCACGGTCAGGAATCAAGCGAGAGTGCTACTATCATGCACTGACAGCCCGGATTTCGCGCTCAATGTCATCAAATTCTGCCATCAACTCTTCTAACCGCTGAAGCTGGGTGAGCATCTGCTCCTCATGCTCTGTGGCGACTTCACGGGCAGGGTTCAGGATTTCTAAAAAGCGGCCAAAAAGGGCCTCGACATCCACGCGCATCTGCTCAGCCAGCATCTCGTGCAGGGCGCGGGCAGACTGCTCTAGGCGGTCCACCAGGGAGTTGCGCGCGTGCTGGAGGGCGAGCTGGGTGGTCAGAAAAGCTCCCCCGATGAGCAGCAGCCCCGCTGCCAGGGCGATGCCACCGCCAGCCCAGCCCTCGAAGTAAGCAGCAGCCCCCGTGCCGAGCAGCGCAGGGACGGCCAGCCAGGGCACCCAGCGGGCGCGGCGGCGGGCGGCGAGCAGACCGGGGGCGATGGTTTCATCCAGCTTCAGGCTGAGGACAAAACGGCGGATGGTGGAATCAATATGCGCGCTAAAGATGCGGCGGATTTCTGGATCAGCCTCGGTGGGCGGCTTTTCATCGGGTGGGAAGAGGCTGCCGCGCCCCTGCGTGCGTAGGAAGCGATCGTATTGCAGGCTATCCTCCTCTAGGATGATGCCAACCTGCCGCCAGCGGTCGCCCGTGCGGTGTTGCAGGTGCTGGAAAAGGCGGTGGTCCAGAGTTTGGGCGCGATTTCCACCGCCGGGGGGATCGTCTGCGGGGGCGGCGGGGTCTTCTTCTTCATCTCTTTTCCCAAAAGCCTGGCGGGTGGAGAGTGCCTCCTCGGCCAGGGAGGCGATGTGGAGGCAGCTCTCCTGATAGTCGCGCCGCGTGGCATCCAGGGCAGGGAGGATTTTTTTCAAAGTGCGGTCCACCTGCAGCTCGCGCTCCGTACTCATTTCACGCACGACCTCGGCGGCACGGCGTGCCTGGGCAGCGAGGGCGCTGATGCGCTCATGCACGGAGCTGAGCAACTGGCGGGAAAGCTGGATGGAACTGAGCAGCTTGTTGAGCCGTGAGGCATTGCGCTCGACGATCTCGGAGATGTGAGCCTCAAGCTGCTGAAAGCCGCTCTCACGCAGCAGTGTTTCGCGGTCGATGCCGGAACTGCGGGCCAGGTAGGCTTTCTTGGCAGAAACGGGGAAGATGGGAAAATCGCGTCCGTAGCGCTGCCGGACGAGCTGCTTCATGTAGTCGATGATGACATTCATCTCCTCCGGGGTGCGTAGGTCACTCTGCTGGAGGACGAAGAGGACGTTGCGCATCCAGTGGCGGTGGACTTTGTCGAGGAACTGCCAGGCGCTGGCCCCCCAGGGGTTCATGGCGCTGAAGACAAAGATGACCAGATCGGAAATAGGAACAAAGCGCTCCGTGATCTCCTGGTGCTCGTTTTCGATGCTGTTGGTGCCGGGTGTGTCCACGATGTGGAAGTCCCGCAGGAATGGCGCAGGCACCTGTACCTCCTCTAGCGTGGGGGTGATGGGGGCGGTGCGGTGCTCGGTGCCGTATTTGAAAAAGAGGATTTTGTCCGTGGTGGGCATGACGCCCGTCTGGGAGAAATCCTGACCAAAGAGGGCATTGAGAAAGGTGGATTTGCCGACATTGACCTCACCGACGATGACAAACACGAAAGGCTCGTGGAGGCTGGCGCTGAGGTTGGCGACGATCGCTTGGGATTCCGCGTCAGCTCCCAGCTCCCGCAGCACGGTGGCGAGCATGCGCAGGCGCGCATCCAAGCGGGAGCGGAGGTGGAAGAAGGTTTCACCGATCATCGGGAGAATGATGGAAGGCCGCGCGTGAGGGGGCGTCAGGCGGCGAAGGAGACGCCTGTGGGAGCCGCTTTCGTTCCAAAAGCCTTACTGCGGGATGGGGGCAGGATCTTTTTCAGCCAAAGGAACGGCAGGACGGACGACGACGCCGACGGGCATGGCCGCTTTTTCCATGTTCATGAGTTGGCTGACTGTGACGAACTGATACCCCTTGGCCAGCAGTTGGTCGAACATGGCTGGCATGGCCTGAATGGTGGGGGGATGAATGTCATGCGCGAGCATGATGGCCCCAGGGTGGGCACCATTGACGAGGCGGCTGGTGACGACGGAGACGCCCGGCCGCCGCCAGTCCTGCGGGTCCACAGACCACATGATGGTGCTGTAACCGAACTCGGCAAACATGAGCTGTTTGATGCGCGCATTGATCGCGCCGTAGGGTGGGCGGATAAGCTGGGGGCGGTAGTTTGCGGCGGCCATCAGGGCATCTTCGCTTTGCCTGAGTTCGCTACGGATCTGGTCATCCGAGCGGCTGGTGAGGCTGCAGTGCGTCCAGGTGTGGTTGGCGACCTCATGGCCCTCGGCGATCATGCGCTGGATGATCTTGGGGTAGGCTTTGGCGTTTTTGCCGATGACAAAGAAGGTACACTTGATGTTTCGCTCCTTGAGGATGTCTAGCAGCCGAGGCGTCAGGCTCGGGTGGGGGCCGTCGTCAAAGGTCATCGCCAGCACAGGCTGGGTGATATTGACCTGTGAGTAGCTGATGCGTGCGCCAGCGGGCGGCACATTGGGCAGCGTGGATGGTGCATTCAGGCGCTTTACCAGGGGGTTGTCCTGGAGCTGCACCTCCTGGGCTGGTGTGGCGCGGCGGATCTGGTCCGAGAGGGCGGTTTTTTTGTCCGTGGAGGAGCAGCCTGCGCTGCCCATGAGGATGCCGAACCAGATGCTGAGGTACATGTGTCGGGAGGTCACGAGGGTATGCATGAAGAGAGTGGCTTAGGAGAAGGGGGGAAACCCACACCGCATGGGCTGCGGTGATTTCAAAACGCTGGCTTCAGGTAGCCCAACCATGCCAGGGCGGCCCCAATGACGGCGGCGATGAAGACCACCACGCCCGCAGGCAGCTTACCCCGGCGTGAGAGCATAGGCAGAAAGCCGAGCACGAGCCAGAGGCCGATCTTCACCCAAACCCAGGTGGGCATGGATTTGAAGATGCCCATCTTGGCCAACATCCCAAAACCAGAAATCAGGCTGATGAGGAGGCCGATCCCATGCCACATCATGGCGCGACGTGAGCCAGGATTGAGCAGCGCGCCGAAGCCGATGAAAACGAAGATGAGGCCGACGAGGTGGAGGAGGTGGTAAAAGGGAAGGGACATGGCGGCTGCTTATAAGGTGGAGATGACAGACTGACAAGCGCCGGAGTCCTTCATGCGCAGAAAGCCGGGGCCGCCTTCCGGGAACCTCTCACTTTGCCTGGAGGCAGAGCACCTTCCCAGGGGCATTGCGCACATACAGGCGGCCATTGGCAAGCACTGGGGCACTCCAGCAGCGACCACTCAGCACCTGGGCACGGGAGAGCTCCTCATAACCACTCTGGGTCGCTTTGGCGATGACCAGCTCTCCCTTCTCCGTGAGGATGATGAGACGGCCATCCGCCGCCATCAGCGAGCCAAAGCCGATGCTTTTCTCTTCCCAGGCCATTTTTCCATCGTCCAGCTTCACGCATTTCAGTGAGCAACGGCTGTTTTGATCCCCATCGATGCCGTACAGGTAGCCTTGGATGAGCACGGAGGAATTGAATTGGTTCTTCAGCACCTTGCTCTCCCACACTTTTTCGGGCTGGCTCGCGCCTAGCTTCAGCAGGGTGCAGCCCTTGTTGTAGCCCGTGGAGATGAAGACGTGATCGCCGCTGAGGATGGGGTCACTGGCATTCACGCCGTAGCGTGTGGCCCAGCGGTAGGACCAGACGGGGGTTCCATCCTCCACCTGCACGGCGGTGTAGGCATCGGTGGAGGAGACGATGTCCAGCTTTTTCCCGCCTGCCGTGTAGGGCACGGGCGTGGAGTAGCCCGCGCTGTCTGCATCACTTTTCCAGACGATTTTCCCCGTGGCTTTGTCCACCCCCATGCCAGCCTTCCCCACATTCAGGATGAGCAGCCCGCCCTGCACCAGGGGAGCACCGGCATAGCCCCAGTCGGGGATGGCGGCACCGGTTTCTTTTTGCACATTTTTGCTCCACAGGACCTTTCCAGTCGCGGCTTCTAGGCAGAAAAGGTCACCCCAACGGCTGAGATGATAGACCTTGTCACCCTCAATGGTCGGGGTGTTGGAGGTGCCGCCTTCGTAGTATTTATCTCCGAGGTCAGCAGGGTAGGAATGCTTCCAAACCAGCTTCCCGGTCTCTGCATTTAGACACCAGATGGTGTCTTGCCCATCGGCGTGGCCCGTGGTCAGCACACGTCCATCTGCCACGACAAATGAGGAGAACCCCAGCCCCACCTCAGCCTGCCACAGCGTCTTGGGCTCTGCGGCCACCTTCCAGTCGGTCTCTCTAGAAATGCCATCCGCCTGAGTGCCACGCCAGACCGGCCAGTCAGCCGCTTTGGCGAAATCTGAGGTGAAGAAAAACGCAAGACCCAGGGGGAGGATGGAGTGGTGTTTCATGCGGCAGGCAATAGGCCCGAAAATAGCAAAACCGCAACCAACGAAACCAGGGCGCAGAGCCTAGATTCAGCCCGGATACCGTCGTTCCCACTGCTGTGCAGACACTCCTGCCAGCCGGAACGAAGGCATCCGGGTTCAGGGCGCTTTTGCGGGGGCATTTTTCTCAGCCGGGGGCTGCGCTGCGGTGGCCTGAAATGCGTAAAGGTTTCCATCATCTGCGCCCACGATGACGTAATCCCCGGCCACGGCTGGGGAGGTCTTGACGGGCGCGCCGATTTCATACTGCCAGACCTCTCTGCCATCCTGGACATCCAGGGCATAGAGGTAGCCATCGTCACAGCCGAAAAGCACCACCTTGCCTGCGCAAATGACGGCGCTGCTATCGATCCGATCCCGGCACCTGAACTCCCATTTTTTCTCCCCCGTCGTCCGGTCGATGGCGTGAAAGCGCTTGTCTCGCCCGCCACAAAAGACCGTCTTTTCCCAGACGGCCGGGGCTGCATAAAACTCAAATTCCCGCTCTCCATATTCCCAGATTTTGGCTCCATCCTCAAGGCTGTAAGCACCGACCCGGTTGCCATAATGAGACACATAGACCACGCCATCCGCGATGGCGACGTTGTTCCCGATGTAGGAGCCAACCTCAATCTGGCGCTCCTCTTTGCCGGTCCGCACCTCATGCACATGCAGCACACTATCACAGCCGCCAAAGACCACCCGGCCCGCCCCGACCGCCGCACCGCCGTTGATGTAATAACCCGTCTCCGCAGCCCATTCTAGCTTGCCCGTCTTTGCCTCTAGGCAGTACACCTTGTAATCATAGCTGCCGATGAGCACTTTTTGCTCCTTCGTGTCCGGGTCAGTCCACACATTCGCTGCCGCGTGGATTTCCGCTTCGGTTTCGTACTTCCAGGCAGCGGCCCCGGTGCTGGCATTCCAGGCATAGACAAAACCATCCTGACAGCCAGCCACGACCAACTCGCCTGCAAAAGCCGCAGCGCCATCAAAAGCACCCTTTCCTTCGGCCTCCCAGAGCTTCTCGCCAGATTCCAGCTTTAAGCAGCGGAATTTGCCATCTTTGCACCCTGCATAGACTTTTCCATCACGAACGACGGCAGAGCTCACGAGCATTTCCGGCTTACCTTTGGGTTTTTCCATCATGGAATGTTGCCAGGCGAGTCGCAGCGGAAATGTCAAATTCACCTCAGAGCGCCCCTGCATGGCTTCATCTCCACGGGAGTGAATCCAGTCCCCTGGATGCTGCGCAAGCAGCGCCGTGGCGAGAGACAGGCATGGAAAAATCAATCCTAGAGCTTGTGCACGCATACAAGGCTTTAACGTGGTTCTAAACTCGGCAGTTGCGGTCAAAAAATAGGGTCTGCAAGGAAAGGAGCGGGATTTCAGTTTTCTGGAGATAAGGGCATAACCTAGCTTAATGGGAGGAGGGCTTTTAGGACAAATCCTAACTTAAAGGCGTGAGGGCTGCCATCCCGTGGTTCCTGCCCCCTTTGCCCCGATGCCGGAGTTTTCCGTCACTGAGGCTTTTGCCACGCGAAGCTAAGGCATCCAGGACGATAACCTCTCGAATGGTGATTTGCATTCCCAAATAGGCCGCGCTAGAAGGCGAGGATTTCCCCTTTTCGCACTCATTGATGAACGCAATCCTGGCACTTGAAGACGGACGGTACTTTGAAGGCATCTCCTTCGGCGCAAACCGCACTAGCAATGGAGAAGCCTGCTTCAATACCTCCATGTCTGGCTACCAGGAGGTGCTGACAGACCCCTCCTACCGCGGGCAGATCGTCACCATGACCTACCCGATGATCGGGAACTACGGCATCAACGACCTCGATGACGAAAGTTCTGAGCCCCATGTGCGCGGGTTCGTCGTGGAGGAGCTATGCCAGGTGCCGAGCAACTGGCGCAGCCAGGAATCTCTCGATTCCTACCTGAAGCGCTGGAATATCCCCGGCATCCAAGGCATCGACACCCGTGCCCTCACCAAGCATCTGCGCACACGCGGGGCCATGCAGGCCGTCATCACCACCGAGCTGACCCCCGAACAAGCGGTGGAGGCAGCGAAAAAAAGCCCACCCATGAGTGGCAGCGACTATGTGAAGGAGGTGACCACCTCCAAGCCCTATGTCTGGGATCCCGACGATCAGGAAAGCCGCGCCTGGGATCTGCCAAGCCCTAGCCAGAACCGCGAAGGTGGCCCTCACGGAGCTTTCCTCCCCCTTCCTGAGCCACAACATCACATCGTGGCCTATGATTTCGGCATCAAAAAGAACATCCTGCGCAGTCTCCGGCAGGCTGGCTTCCGGGTTGAGGTCGTCCCTGCCACGACCAAAGCCTCCGAGGTGATCGCCAGGAACCCGGATGGTGTCTTTTTATCCAATGGTCCAGGTGACCCCGCCGCCCTGGATTACATCCATGCCGAAATTCGCCAGTTGATCGGAGTAAAACCGATCTTTGGCATCTGTCTCGGGCACCAGCTCCTCGGTCATGCCTTTGGCGGCAAGACCTTCAAACTGAAGTTTGGCCACCGCGGAGGCAATCAGCCCGTCAAAGACCTCCGTAGCGGGAAGGTCAGTATCACCAGCCAAAACCACGGCTTCGCCA
>JAIWOJ010000044.1 GCA_020216965.1 Prosthecobacter sp. | reverse complement strand
GAATCCGAGTCGCCGTCAGGAAATGCTGCTGTCCGCGCTGCCCATGGCGTGGCTGCTGGTGTTTTTCCTGGCCCCCTGCGTGATGCTGCTGGCCTACGCCTTCCGTTCCGTCGATGCCCAGGGCAGCGCAGGCACGGCATGGACGCTGGAGACGGTGCGCTCCTTGGCAGATCCAGTCTATCTGCCCGTGCTGGCCCGCACGCTGGGCATGAGCGCGATCTGCACCCTGGTCTGTGTGGGGCTGGCAGTGCCTGTATCCCTGCACATGGCCCGCTCTGCCCCGCACTGGCGCAGTGTGCTGCTGCTGCTCGTGGTGCTGCCTTTTTTGACCAACCTCGTCATCCGCATCTTTGCCTGGCGCAGCCTGCTGCATCCAGAGGGGCTCGTGAAGCGGCTGCTGGTGGCGCTGCACCTAGCCAGTGAGGACACGCAACTGCTGAACAACCCAGGCGCGGTGCTGCTCGTCATGGTCTTCACCCAACTGCCCTTTGCCATCCTGCCCATGTATGCAGCCGCGGAAAAATTTGACCTGCAACTGCTGGATGCCGCCAGGGACCTCGGAGCCAGTGGCTGGCAGGCCGTGCGCCGCGTTTTCCTGCCTGGGGTGCGGGAGGGGCTGATCTCTGCCACCGTGCTGATGATGGTGGGCTGTCTGGGCCAATATGTCGTGCCGCAGTTCGTCGGCGGGGCGGGAGACGAGATGCTGGGCAACAAAATCGTGCAGCGCGCCTTTGCCGACCGCAACCTGCCCCTGGCCTGCGCCATGGCGGGCTCGCTGCTGCTGGCCGTGCTGCTTTGCCTGCTGGCATTGCGTCTTTTGTCGGCGCGGAGGGAGCAGAGACAAACCTGTTGATGTTATAACATGTGTTATTACACTGCGACATGGTCCTGGAACTCAAACTTCGCAAAATCGGCAACTCGGTCGGGGTGATTCTTCCCAAGGAGGCGCTTTCCCATCTCCAAGCGGATGAAGGCGACAGCATCACGGTCACGGATGCGGCTGATGGTCGGCTGACTTTGTCCAACCAGAAACCTGCTGTCAGTGAGCAACTCCGCATCGCGCAGGACATCATGCGCCGCTATCACAACACCCTGAGGGAGCTGGCGAAGTGAAAGCGGAGCCTGAATGGGTACTGCGGGAGACGGTGCTGCTGCTGCACGAGCAATCGCTGGCCGTGCATGGTGGCACCTCCGGCATCAGGGATGAAGGCTTGCTGGACTCCGCGCTCGGCAGGCCGCTGAACCTGCTTGCCTATGGGCAGCCTGCTGTTTTCGACCTCGCTGCCAGCTACGTTCACGGTTTGGTCAAAAACCATCCTTTCCTGGACGGTAACAAGCGCACGGGCTTTGTGACCGGCGTGCTTTTTCTGGCACTGAACGGCTACGAACTGACAGCCACCGAGGCCGATGCCGCCATCCGCACGTTGGCCCTGGCTGCCGGGGAGATGACGGAGGAAAGCTACGCGGCTTGGCTGGAGGCGAATTCGAAACCCGCCTTCGCCTGAGGCGGCTCCTCAAAATTTCCCGGTGAATGGCCGCGGCACGCGAGCGAGCACCGGAATGGGGGAATCTCCCTGCGTGGCGGACTGAAAGAGGGCCAGATCCTGCGCAAAGCTGGGGTAGCTAGTATTGATGCACTCGCTGCCCTCGATCACGGTTTCCCCTTCTGCGAAAAGGCCCGCGATGGCAAAGGCCATGGCGATGCGGTGATCGTGATAGGTGGTGATAGTGGCCCCGGTGAGCTTGGCACCGCCGGTGATCTCCATGCCGTCGTCAAATTCAGTGACCGTGACGCCCATGCGGCGCAGGTTTTCGGCCACGGCAGCGATGCGGTCGGTCTCTTTCACACGCAGTTCGCGGGCGTCCTTGATGAGGGTGCTGCCACGGGCCAGCGCACCTGCGATGGCGAGGATGGGCAGTTCATCGATGACGTTGGGGATTTCCGCGCCGCCGATGACGGTGGCGTTCAGGTCTCCACCGCGCACGATGACATGGCCCAGGGGCTCGCCCTCGCTGTGGGTCTCGCTGCTAGTAATCTGCGCGCCCATGCGCAGCAGCACGTTGATGACCCCGGTGCGGGTGGGGTTCAGGCCGACGTTTTTTAGCGTGATCTGGTGCCCAGGGCTGGCAGCGGCGGCGACCATCCAGAAAGCGGCGCTGGAAATATCGCCCGGCACGGTGATATCCGTCGCGCGTGGCGTCTGGCCGCCATAGACGGAGATGGCATCGCCCTCACGCAGCCATTTCACACCAAAGTGGCTCATGATGCGCTCGGTGTGGTTGCGCGTGGCCACGGGCTCAATGACCGTCGTTTTGCCAGGGGCAAACAGGCCCGCCAGCAGCACGGCGCTTTTCACCTGCGCGCTCGCCATGGGCAGGGTGTAGGTGATCGGCTGGAGGCTGCCGCCGGTGACCTTTAGCGGAGCGCAGATTTTTTCACCCTGGCCCTCCACTTTCGCGCCCATGAGCCGCAGCGGATCAGCCACGCGCTTCATCGGGCGCTTGGAAAGGGAGGCATCCCCACCCATCTCGACGCTGAAGTCCTGCCCCGCCACGATGCCGGACAGCAGGCGGATGGTGGTGCCAGAGTTGCCGCAATCAATCGGCCCGGCGGGAGCCTTGAGCTTCGGCCCGTGGCCTGTGATCGCGAGCTTCACAAGGCCGACTCCTTCCAGCTCCTCAAGCGGCTCCACCTCCGCCCCCATGGCCTGCATGGCCTTCACGGTGCACAGGCAGTCCTCGCTGGGCAGGAAGCCGGAGATTACCGTGCGTCCATCCGCCATGCCGGCAAACATCGCGGCGCGGTGGCTGATGCTCTTGTCTCCAGGCACGGAGATTTCGGTGGGGAAGGACTTGAGCTTGCGGACTTTCAGGGTGGCCATGGTGGGAGGGGAGCCCGCCACATCGTCTGGAACGACAGACTTTTCAACCAAAGCTCGCTTCGCTGCCAGGAACGACAGCCCGCCTGCGTTGCTGATGGCCCATGAAATGTGCTGTTTTTCTCTGCCTTGGGCTTCTCTCGCACTCCCTGATCGCGGAGCAGGTGGGCCCCTGGAACCTCGATGCCCTGAAAAGCCAAGTGCCCGCCATGAAGTGGCTGCGGCAGGACCAGCCGGTGCATTCGCTGATCTACACAGGAGAGAAATATCAGGGGCTCGACACGGAGGTCTTCGCCTTTTACGCCTCGCCCCGCACGCTTGGCATGGCGAAGGAAGGCCAGACCTTTCCTGGCGTGGTGTGCATCCACGGCGGCGGTGGCACGGCCTTTGCGGAGTGGGTCTATTTGTGGGCAAAGCGTGGTTACGCAGCTATCGCCATGGACCTGAATGGCTCGCAGCCTCCTGACCCTATCTTGGATGCAAATGGCGCGGTCAAAGGCAACGCACACGATCAGGCCAGCCGGAAGCGCCTCCCCCAGGGCGGCCCGCCACACGGACACGCGGAGAAGTTTGACAGCATCGGCGGCGATACCAGCGATGACTGGCCCTTTCACGCCGCAGCCAGCGTGATCCGCGCCCACACTCTACTGCGCAGTTTTGCCGAGGTGCAGGCGGAGAACACAGCCGTCACTGGCATCAGTTGGGGCGGCTACACCACCTGCCTGGTGGCCTCGTTGGACGATCGCTTCAAGGCCGCCGTGCCCGTCTATGGCTGCGGTTTCCTGCACGAGGGCGAGTCCGTGCAAAAACGCAGCATTGATCTGCTAGGTGAGCGCCGCATGGACTGGGTGCGCGCCTATGATCCCGGCAGCCTCCTGCCCCGCTGCCGCGTGCCCATCCTCTTTGTCAATGGCACCCACGACATCCACTACCCCCTAGATAGCTACATGAAAAGCTACGCCGTGGTTCCCGGTGAAAAGCACCTACGCATTCAGCTCAAAATGCGCCACGGTCACCCGCCTGGCTGGGCACCTGAGGAAATCGGCCTTTTCATCGACTCAAAATGCCGGGGTGGACGCCCGCTGCCAGTGGCAGGAAAGCCGCTGCTCCAGGGCGACAAGGTGCTGCTTTCCTGCCTGCTACCCCCAGGCGCGAGGCTGAAAGAATCTACACTGCTCTACACCGTGGAAACGGGTCCGCGCTCAGGCCGCGAGTGGGTCACGGTGCCAGCGACACTGGGCGAATGGAAGCCCGCCGCCCAGTCGCCACACCAGCAGGTCTGTGAGATCACCGCGCCGCGCCCTCCGAAAGAAGCTAACACTTGGTTCCTTACCCTGACGGATGACCGGGATGCCATGGTCAGCAGTGAGGTCATGTTTGCCCCAGCCCCCGAATCCCCAGAGCCAAAGCAATAAGCTGTTCAAAGAAACAGCCCTCCGGTTGCAATCAGCAGACGTAGCTGGTAGCTACCGCCTCCCCATGCCGAAAAAAGCCGCCACATCCGCCTCAAAAAAGCCAGCTTCATCCATCGCTGATGTCATTCAGGTGCGCGGTGCCCGGCAAAACAACCTGCGTGGCATTGATCTCGATATTCCCTTGGGCAAGCTCTGCGTCGTCACCGGTCCCAGCGGCAGTGGCAAGTCCTCGCTGGCCTTCGACACCATCTATGCCGAGGGCCAACGGCGGTATGTGGAGACCTTCTCCCCCTACACGCGGCAGTTCTTTGAGCGCATGGACAAACCGAAGGTGGATGCCATCCACGGCATTCCACCCGCGATCGCCATTGAGCAGGTGAACAACATCCGCTCCACGCGCAGCACCGTGGGCACCATCACGGAGATCAATGACTACCTGAAGCTGCTCTTCCCACGTCTGGCGGAGGCAACCTGCCCTGAGTGCCATCGCCCAGTCAGGCCGGAGACCCCTGAAAGCATTCAGAACGAGCTTTTGAATCAGCACGCGGGTGAAAATGCCCTCATCACCTTCGGCGTGCCGGTGCCGAAGGACACGAAGCCGGAGGATTTCTTCCCTTTCCTGCAAGCCCAGGGCTACCTGCGCCTCTTCATCTATGGTGAGCTGCTGCGCACGGATGAGCCAGAGTCTCTGAAAGGCAGAAAGCTGCCTGCCATCGTGCAAATCGTGCAGGACCGCATCACGCTGGAAAAGAAAAACGCCGCACGTCTCTCCGAAGCCCTCGAAGCCGCTCTCAGGCTGGGTAAAGGCCAGCTCAGCGTGGTTCTTTCATCCGGCCCATCCGTCCGTGCCTTCTCCACCGCCTGGCACTGCGCGGACTGCGATCTCTCCCTGCCCGCCCCCACGCCCGGCCTGTTTTCTTTCAACAGCCCCATCGGTGCCTGCCCGACGTGCAAGGGCTTTGGTCGCACCCTAGGCATCGACATCCAAAAAGCCATGCCGGATGAGTCGCTGAGCATCCGTGACGGGCTTGTGAAGGCCTTTGCAGGCAGCACCTATCGCGAAAGCCAAGATGACCTCGTGCGCGCGGCTCGGCGAAAGGGCGTGGACCTAGACACTCCCTTCTGTGATCTGCCGCCAGAACATCAAAAATGGCTCATCGAAGGTGAAGACAAAGATCCTGAGCGAGCCTGGAGCAACGGCCAGTGGTATGGCGTGCGCGGCTTTTTCAAATGGCTAGAGGCCCGCGCCTACAAGATGCACGTCCGCGTCTTCCTCAGCCGCTACCGCGCCTACACGACGTGCACGGACTGCGATGGTGGTCGCCTGAAAAAAGAGGCTTACCACTTCCGCGTGGCAGAAAAGACCATCGCTGAACTTTGGAACCTGCCCGTGACTGATTTGCTGCCGCTGGTGCAAAGCCTGCCAGCCACAGACAATGCCACCACGATGCTGCGCGATGAGATCGCCAGCCGCCTGAGCTACCTGGAACGCGCGGGGCTGGGCTATGTGCATCTGGACCGGCAGACGCGCACCCTGAGCGGCGGCGAACTCCAGCGCGTGAACCTCACGACTTGCCTCGGTGCGTCCTTGGTGAACACGCTTTTCGTTTTGGACGAGCCCAGCATCGGCCTGCATCCGCGCGACATCGGGCGGCTCATCGGCGTTATGGAGGGCCTGCGTGATAAAGGGAACACCCTGCTCGTCGTCGAGCACGAGGAGAGTGTGATGCGCGCGGCGGACCACGTCATCGAGATCGGCCCAGGGCGTGGAGACAAGGGCGGTCAGCTTGTGTATTCGGGTGCGTTGGATGGCCTGCTTTTCCACAAAGACTCCCTCACCGGTGACTACCTTTCCGGGCTCAAAAGCATCCCGGTTCCCGAAAAAAGAAGATCGGTCGGATCAGATCGATCCAAAATGCTCCTGAGCCTGCGCGGTGCCCGCCAAAACAATCTCAAAAACCTAGATGTGGACATCCCGCTGGGCGTCTTCTGCTGCATCACGGGCGTGTCAGGATCGGGCAAGAGCACACTCGTGCATGAGGTGCTCTACCGGAACCTCCAGCGCCTGCGCGGCGAAGTTTGCGAAGACGAGCCGGGGCGTGTGAAGAGCATCTCCGGCGCGGAAAAGCTGAGCCAGGTCATCATGGTGGATCAGTCCCCCCTAGCCCGCACGCCGCGCAGCACACCTGCGGTGTATCTTGGGGCCTTTGACATGATCCGCCAGATCTTCGCCGAGTGCGAGGAAGGCCAGGCGCAGGGCGTCAGCGCAGGCTTTTTCTCTTTCAACAGCGGCGACGGACGCTGCGAGCGCTGTGCAGGCACGGGCTACGAAAAAATCGAGATGCAGTTCCTCAGCGATCTCTTCGTCACCTGCCCAGAGTGCGAAGGAAAGCGCTATCAACCTCATGCTCTGAAGATCCATCTGAACGGGAAAAACATCCACGAGGTGCTGGAGCTCACGATTGAGGAAGCGGTGGATTACTTCAGCGCACTGGAAGGCACCCTGAAACGCCGGGGAAAAGCCATCACCGAGCAGCTCAGCATCCTGGTCGAAGCGGGGCTGGGATATTTGAAACTCGGCCAGCCGCTGAACACCCTCAGCGGCGGTGAAGCGCAGCGTTTGAAGCTCGTGGGCCACCTCATTGAGACGGCCAAATATCCGCCCATCCAGAGCAAGACCAGCCTGCTGCTGCTGGATGAGCCGACCACCGGCCTGCACTTCGATGACATTGCCCTGCTGGTAAAGCTGCTGCAGCGGCTGGTGAACGAGGGCAATAGCCTCATCGTCATCGAGCACAACCTAGACGTGATCCAGTGCGCGGACTGGATCATCGACCTCGGCCCCGATGGTGGAGCCGCTGGCGGCCAGATCGTCGCCACAGGCACACCCGAGCAAGTGGCGGAGTGTGATGCATCGTGGACGGGGCGTTACCTGAAAGAAAAATTCTCTGCCAAAAGCTCCCTCCAAGAGCCTCATATCCGTCCGATCAAACCGATCCGACAAATCTCCCAGAAGTCTGGAAACGCCATCAGCATCCGCGGCGCGCGTGAGCACAACCTGAAAAACATCACCCTGGATATACCGAGGGATCAGTTTGTGGTCGTGACGGGGCTTAGCGGCAGTGGCAAGAGCACGTTGGCTTTTGATCTCGTGTTTGCCGAAGGGCAGCGGCGCTTCCTGGACAGCATGTCGGTGTATGCGCGCACCTTTGTGGAGCAGATGGAGAAGCCGGAGGTGGACCTCATCAGCGGCGTGCCGCCCACCGTCGCCATCGAGCAACGCATCTCACGCGGCGGTGGCAAATCCACCGTGGCGACCGTGACGGAGGTTTGGCACTTCCTGCGCCTGCTTTTTGCCAAACTAGGCACGCAGTATTGCCCGAAGTGCGATGTGCCCGTGGTCAAGCAGAGCATCAGCGCCATCACGCAGACCATTGCTAGCCAGGCCAAGCAGGGTAGCCTGCACCTGATGGCACCCCTGATCAAAGCCCGAAAGGGCTTCCACACCGAGGTGGCTGAAAATGCGCGCAAGCAGGGCATCAGCACGCTCTTCGTCGATGGTGCCTTTGCCGATACGGCGAACTTCAAACCTCTCGCCAGGTTCAAAGAGCACAACATCGACGCCGTGGTGGCGAAGATCGACAAAGGAGCCTCCGCACTGGAGCTGCGCCCGCTGATCGAAAAAGCGCTCAAGATGGGCAAAGGCACCGTGAAGCTGCGTTTTGCAGACAAAACGACGCAGGTGCTGAGCACGGAGATGAGCTGCCCGAAGTGCGACCTAAGCTTTGAGGAGCTGGACCCAAGGCTTTTCAGCTTCAACAGCCCGCACGGCTGGTGCCCAAAGTGCCGGGGATTTGGCTTTGTCGTTAGCGAAAATGGCGCGGTGCCTTACCGCGATGATGTTTCGCAGCTTGAGGCTGAGCTGGAGGAAGAGCGCCGCCTGACCCGCCGTGATGACGATGACGAAGAAAGCAAGGAGCGCGTGCCCTGCGCGCACTGCCATGGCAGCCGACTGAACCAAACGGCGATGTTTGTCAAGCTGCCTGTGCCCTCGACCAAGGCCAACCGAGACTCTTTGCTACGCATCCAGGATCTCAACGCCCTGGCTGCGGAAGAAGCAGCGCAGCGCATCTCAGCGCTCAGCTTTACCGGCACGGAGGCCGAGATCGCTCGCGACATCTTGGTGGAGATCAAACAGCGGCTGCATTTTATGAAGGAGGTCGGTTTGGGCTACCTCCAGCTCAATCGCAGCGCGGACACCCTCTCCGGAGGCGAGGCGCAGCGCATCCGCTTGGCGGCGCAGCTCGGCTCAAATCTGCGCGGCGTGCTGTATGTGCTGGATGAGCCCACGATCGGCCTGCATCCGCGTGACAATGAGCGCCTGCTAAACACGCTCTCCGCCCTGCGTGACAAGGGAAACAGCCTGCTCGTCGTGGAGCATGATGATGAAACCATGCGCCGCGCGGACACGATCATCGACCTCGGGCCAGGTGCAGGTCGTTTCGGCGGCGAGGTCATCAGCCAGGGCAGCCTTTCCCACATCCTGAAGGACAAAAAGAGCGTTACTGGCAAGGAACTGCGCGCGCCACTGAAGCATCCACTGCGCGGCGAGCGGCGGCCTTTGCCCTCCACGAAGAAAAAAGAAGGCTGGCTGACCATTGAAGGAGCACACGCGAACAACCTGCGCGATATCAACGTGCGCATTCCGGTGGGTCGGCTGACGGTCATCACCGGCGTGAGCGGCAGCGGGAAGAGCACGCTGATCCAGGACACCCTCTATCCCCGCTTGATGTACGAGCTCCACGGCACGCGCGGCGTGTGGGAGCCGCACGACTCGATCGAGGGCGTGGAGCAGATCGACAAGGTGATCGACATCGATCAGTCGCCCATCGGCCGGACGCCGCGCAGTAACCCCGCCACCTACACGGGCGCGTTCGACCTGATCCGCGAGCTGTTCGCGATGACGCCCGACGCGAAGATGCGCGGCTACAAATCCGGGCGGTTCAGCTTCAACGTGAAGGGAGGCCGGTGCGAGGCCTGCAAGGGCGACGGCATCCTGAAGATCGAGATGCACTTCCTGCCCGAC
>JAIWOJ010000043.1 GCA_020216965.1 Prosthecobacter sp. | reverse complement strand
GGTGACATCCGCATCTTGCGTGAGGGGGAGGTCACGCGCGGGCTCGGCGAAAGTCACAGCATCCTGTGCGGCCATTGCCTGAGGTGCAGCACTAACCCCACTGACCAAGGTGGCCGTGAGGAAATGACGACGGGAGACTGAGGGGGTGGGCATAGGGGATCAGATAGTCAAATACAGGCAACCGAGAAGCCTTTGTGTGTAAAGAAAGGAGTCAGGCACGGCTCCATCGCTGAAAGGCCTCAATGGCCTCATACTGGGCTAGGCCCAGTGCATCATAGTGGGCGGCGTTTTGCCGATTGGACTCTGGAGAGCTTAGCTCCAGAGAGGATAGAGAGCCAAAGCGGCCCAGGGCGCGGGTTTTGCGCTCCAGTTGCAGTGGGCTCAGTGGCACAGCCATGTCGATCTCGTGGGCCTCCAGCGGGCGTTCTTTGCCCCGGTAGAGCCAGAGGCTACAGGCACCGGCCCACTCCTCACCTTCGCAGTTTTTGAGCGCTGCCTGAAACACCCGATAGCAGATGCCGGAGACGCTGCTGGGGTCTGCTGCATCCCCGGTGAGGTAGATTTGATGTGGCCTTTGCTCTCGCAGCAGGTTGGTGAGGGCATCCACATCCGCCTGTGTGCTCTTAAAGCGGCGGTAACGCCCCTCCTCATAAAAAGGCAGGTCCAGGAAAAAGATATGTTCATTGCTGATGCGGCAGGCATTTGCAGCGTCACGCAGCTCACCGCGGAGCACCAGTGCCTTGAGCTGACGAAGAAGGGGCGTGTCGGCACCAAAGTCACCTTTCTCGGCCAGCATTTTGAGCACTTCCTCTGCATAAGCCGTCTGGGCGGTCCATGCGGTAGGATCGCTGACCACGGCTGCCAGTTCCCTTAGCGTCTCGGCAAATTTATCCGCCTCGCGGTCAGGCACGCGCAGGCTTCCGCTGGTGAGCGCTACCAAGCGAACCTCGTGCCCTTGCTCTGACAATCGCTCTAGGGTCGCCCCCATGGAGACCACCGCATCCTGTGGCTCTGGACTCAGGATCAGGCAGCGCTTGGGGTAAGGGCTGGCGCGCTCTGGACGGTAGGTATCATCTTCATTTGGTTTGCCCCCCGGCCAGCCAGTGATCGTGTGCTGAAGGTGATTGAAAATCCGAATATTCAGTTGGTAAGCAGGCCCTTGCTCACTGAGCAAATCTCCCAGGCCGTGCTCATTGTAGTGCTCATCCGTGAGCTTGAGCACTGGTTTTTGCAGCAGCCCAGCGAGCCAGCAGACAGCACGGTTTGTTTCTCTCGGCGTCCAGGAGACCGGACCCACCAGCCAGGGCAGCTTGACGCGGGTTAGTTCACGCGAAGCACCGATGTCGATGTAAAAACGAGCATTCGTGTGTCCCTGGAGGAAGGAGGCGGAAATGGCCTCCGTCATTGGGCCTTCGACGGCCTTTGCTACCATCTCGGCCTTATTTTCGCCCCAGGCCATGAGCACGAGCTTTTTGCCGCGCAGGATCGTTCCTACCCCCATGGTGATGGCAAATCGCGGCACATTTTCCTCCCCACGGAAATCAGCTGCAGCATCCTGCCGGGTGACGCGGTCCAGCGTGATGCGCCGCGTCAATGAATCGCGGCTAGAGCCGGGCTCGTTAAAGCCAATATGCCCCGTGCGGCCAATGCCCAGGATCTGCAGATCAATGCCACCGACCGCATCGATTTTCTCCTCATACTCCCGACAATGAGCAAACACCTGCTCGCTCGGCACCTTGCCGCTGGGGATATTGATGTTTTCCTTGGGGATATCGATGTGGTCAAAGAGCTGGTCTGCCATAAAGCGCGCATAGCTCTCTGGATGGTCAGGCCCAAGGCCGTAGTATTCATCTAGGTTAAAGGTAATGACGTTCTTGAAGCTCAGCCCCTCCTCTCGGTGCAGACGAATCAGTTCACGGTAAAATGGCACCGGCGTCGAACCCGTAGCCATGCCTAGGACGGCATTTTTTCCTTCCCGTGCGCGTTCTTCAATCAGTGCCCGGACTTCGAGGGCCAGCTCCCTCGCCGCAAGGGCGGAGCTTTGGAAGATGACCGTGGGCGTTTTTTCATAGGCTTCAGCGGCGGTGCGGCGGGGGGCTGTGGACATAGCGATCTGCGGGGTTGGCAAATCCATCGTGGCGTGATTTTCACAAGGCTCAAGGAACACCACGCCTAACCTGAGTGATTCACCCTAGTTTCTGCCTTTCGGAGACAGATCCACGCAGACTCGTAGCCATTCTGAATTGGGGATTCAGGGTAAAAAACAAAAGCCAGGGGTTTCCCCCTGGCCTTGCTGATCGTGAAACTAGGAAAGACTATACCGTTCTGCGACGGCGTTTGACTTGCAGTTGTGCGGTGCTGCGCTGGATGATTGCCATGACTGCAGCGACCTCTTCTTGTTGCTCGCCATGCTTGAGAGATTCCAGGGAGTGTTTCGCCCTTTCGAGAGCCTCTTCGACGGCTTTCTCGTCAATGCTTTCCACGTCAATTGCCATATCGGTAAGGATACGAGCGTGAGAGCCAGTGACCTCCACTAAACCTTCGCCAACAGCGAGATCCGTCGTTTTGCCCGATTTTAAGATGCGCAATTCACCGCACTGGAGAGTCGTCACCAGAGGCGCGTGGGCAGGTAAGATGCCCAGCTCACCTTCCACGCCAGGCAGGACGACGCTGTCCACCTCATCAGAGAAGATGCGGGCTTCGGGGGTGACGATTTCCAGTTTGAGGGGCATTTGGGCGTGGCTAGGGGAGTGTGCTCAGTGATAGGTTAGTGCCCCATTCAGGTTCTCTATGCCTCGCGATGGAGAACTGTGAAAGGAGCAGCAGACCAATAGAATCAAATTAGGACTTCTTCACAGTGTCGATGCCACCCTTCATGTAGAAGTTGGCCTCGGGCACGTCGTCGTGCTTGCCATCCAGAATCTCGGCAAAGCCTTTCACGGTGTCCTTCACGGAAACATACTGGCCGGGGGTTCCGGTGAAAATTTCGGCGACGTGGAAAGGTTGGCTGAGGAAGCGCTGAAGCTTGCGAGCGCGATAGACGATGAGCTTGTCGTCGTCGGAGAGCTCGTCCATGCCGAGAATCGCAATGATGTCCTGCAGGTCCTTGTAGCGCTGAAGCACACGCTGCACGCCACGGGCCACACGATAGTGTTCTTCACCGACGATTTCTGGTGCGAGAGCCTTGGATACAGAAGCAAGAGGATCCACAGCTGGATAAATGCCAAGCTCAGCTAAGGAACGCTCAAGCACCACAGTAGAGTCAAGGTGCGCGAAAGTGTTCGCAGGGGCTGGGTCAGTGAGGTCATCTGCAGGGACATACACAGCCTGGAAGGACGTAATGGAACCACTCTTGGTGGAGGTGATGCGCTCCTGCATGGCACCCATTTCCGCAGCAAGGGTGGGCTGGTAACCCACGGCGGAAGGTGTGCGGCCCAGAAGGGCGGACACTTCGGAACCGGCCTGGGAGAAACGAAAGACATTGTCCACGAACAGCAGCACGTCTTGGTTCTTTTCGTCACGGAAATACTCGGCCATGGAAAGGGCAGAGAGAGCAACGCGCAGACGGGCTCCAGGGGGCTCATTCATCTGGCCATAGACGAGGGCTACCTTTGACCCGGGTTCACTGATGTAACCGCCCTGTGGATTGCGCACGATCTCGTGACCATTTTTCTTCACCTTGATGACGTCGGATTCGATCATCTCATGATAGAGGTCATTGCCCTCACGAGTGCGCTCGCCCACGCCTGCGAAGACAGAGTAACCGCCGTGGCCCTTGGCGATGTTGTTGATGAGCTCCATGATCACCACGGTTTTACCCACGCCCGCACCTCCGAAGGCTCCGACTTTACCGCCCTTCGTGAAGGGACAGATCAGATCGATCACCTTGATGCCAGTTTCAAGAATCTGTGCGGATGGATCCTGATCCACGAGGGCAGGTGCCTTCCGGTGAATCGGGTAACGTTTCTCCGTTTTTGGGGAGGGTTGGTCATCAATCGCATCACCGGTGACGTTGAAGATGCGTCCAAGTACTTCCTCACCCACCGGCACTGTGATGGGGGCTCCCGTGTCGGTCACCGACATGCCACGCTTTAGGCCTTCCGTGGAAGACATAGCGACTGAACGAACCCAGCCATCGCCTAGGTGCTGCTGGACCTCACAAACGAGCTTGGCGGGTTTTCCGCCGAGTTCATAGCTAATTTCGAGGGAGTTGTAGATCTCTGGAAGTTTTCCGCTGGCAGAGAAATCCACGTCCACCACGGGACCGATGACTTGAACGATTGTGCCGATGTTGCTCATGGTTTGAAAAAAGAGGGCAGGGGGTGGGTAGGGACGGATGACTATTCGAGAGCCATCTTAGCAGTGGTGATTTCGAGGAGTTCGTTGGTGATGGCAGCCTGTCTCACCTTGTTGTATTCCAGAGTGAGATCTTTGAGCAATTGCTTCGCATTGTCCGTGGCATTCTTCATGGCCACCATGCGGCTGCTATGCTCAGAGGCGCGAGCTTCAAGCAGCATCTGGTAGAGCGTGCCATTCACATATTGAGGCAGTACGGTTTCAAAGACCACCGCAGCCCCTGGTTCAAAGGTGTACTGGGGTAACTCGGAGGCATCGATTTCTTTCGATTGCTCATCAAAGCCGCGCTTACCACCAAGTGTCACCGGGTTCACTGGCAGGATTTGCTCAATGGAGGGCACTTGGGTGACGGTGTTGATGAAGTTATTGAAAGCGACAAGGACAGTTTTGTATTCACCTGTCAAAAACTTGTCCTGGAGGAACCGGCCAACCGAGCGAATCTCTGAAAATTTAGCCGGGTCTTTGATCGGGAAGTCGGCAATCAGTGTCTTTCGCAACCTAGCAAGCCCTTGGGAGGCTTTGCGTCCGATGGTTACATACTCAACCTCACCATCAATTTTGGTATTGATAAGCTTTTTCAGCAGGTTGGTGTTCAGTGCCCCGCACAGCCCTTTGTCGGTAGCAATGACAAGCACCAAGGTTTTGTTGCCCTTTCCTTCGGTGAAATGGGGATGAATGCCTTCCTCAGCGCTCTCTTTGAGAGCGACGAGGATTTTGTTCATCATTTCGGCGTAGTGGCGGCCATTGGCGGCCTGATCTTGCGCCTTTTTCATCTTCGCAGCCGCGACGAGCTGCATGGCCTTGGTGATCTGTGCCGTGTTTTTGACGGATTTGATCCGGCGGCGAATGTCGCGGGTGGAGGGCATGGAGACTTAGAGCGGAGGGCTAAGAACAGGAATGGAAGAGGATTACTTCCAGGAGGATTTGAAGTCGTCGAGCGCGGTTTTGATGTCGGCTTCGACGTTATCGAGGGTCTTCTCGTTGCCGAGCTTCTCGAGAAGAGCAGACTTGCGCTCTTCTAGATAGGTCTCCAGCTTGGTTTGGAATTCTTTGACGCGATCGACTGGGATGCTGTCAAAATAACCTTTCTGCATAGCATACAGGCTGATGACCATGATTGGCAGGCTCTTTGGCTGATATTGCTGTTGCTTGAAGAGTTCGACGATGCGCTGACCGCGATCTAGCTTAGCCTTCGTGGCGGCATCAAGGTCGGAACCAAACTGAGCGAAGGCAGCGAGCTCACGGAACTGAGCGAGATCAAGCTTGGTGGTCCCGGAAACTTTTTTGATCGCCTTCGTCTGGGCGGCGGAACCCACGCGGGAAACAGAGAGACCGACAGAGATGGCAGGCCGGATGCCTTGGTAGAACAAATCGGTTTCGAGGAAGATCTGGCCATCAGTGATGGAGATCACGTTCGTTGGAATGTAGGCAGAGACGTCACCCGCCTGTGTTTCAATGATGGGGAGGGCGGTCAGGGAGCCGCCGCCATAGTTTTCGTTCACGCGTGCGGAGCGCTCAAGCAGGCGGGAGTGGAGGTAGAACACATCACCAGGATAAGCCTCACGACCAGAGGGGCGCTTGAGCACCAGGGAGACCTGGCGATAGGCCACGGCTTGCTTGGAAAGGTCATCAAACACGATCAAGGCATCCATCCCCTGGTCCATAAACCACTCGCCAATCGCGCAACCGGTATAGGGCGCGAGGTATTGGTTCACCGCGCTATCCGAGGCGGATGCATTGACGATGACGGTGTATTCCATCGCACCGGCTTCTTCGAGAGTTTTGACGACGCGTGCGACGTTTGACTGCTTTTGGCCGATGGCGACGTAGATGCAGTACAGGGGTTTGTGTCCCTGCAGTTTGCCCTGTTCTGCGGCTTTGTTCTGCTTGGCTTGGGAAATGATGGTGTCCACCGCGATCGTGGTCTTCCCCGTGGCACGGTCACCGATGATCAGCTCGCGCTGGCCGCGTCCAATAGGAATCATGGCATCAATGCTCATGATTCCCGTCTGCACAGGCACAGAGACGGATTTGCGGGTAATAATGCCGGGGGCGATTTTTTCGACAGGATATTGCGCATCACCTTTGACGGGACCTTTGCCATCCAGAGGCTCCCCAAGCGTATTTACGACACGTCCGAGAAGACTCATGCCAACGGGCACGGAGAGCAGACGCCCTGTCGTGCGCACCTCATCGCCCGCTTTGATATTTTCTCCAGAGCCAAGGAGTACGCAGCCGACCTCGGTTTCTTCGAGGTTCAAAGCCAAGCCGTAGAGGCCACCTGGAAACTCAATCATCTCGTTGAGCATGACATCGCTCAAGCCTTCGATCTTGGCGGCACCGTCACCGATCTCGCGGACCACGCCGACGTTGGATTTGGTGACCGCCGTCTTGAGTCCGGCGATTTGGGATTCGATCTCCTGGAGGATGTTGCTCATGGTTCGACTATGGGGGTAAAGGAGGAGGGGCTGATGACGGAAAAATTAAGATAGAGATGCTTTGAGAGCTTCGAGACGAGCTTTGACGCTGCCATCCCAAACATCGGAACCTACGCGAACACGGATGCCACCGAGTAGCTCTGGGCGGACTTGATACTCTAGTGTCAGAGGTCGGCCATATTTGGAAGAAAGGCTCTTCTGTAGCTGATCCTGAATTTCGGGCGATAAGGTGGTGGCGCTTTCCACGAGGGCACGCTGGCGGTCAATCTCAGCCTTCACCAGCGCGAAAAAGCTGCTAAGGATCGCTACGGATGATCTGGGGCGAGCTTCCACGATCTTGGCCACCACTTGGCGCACACGACTTTCGTCGAGGCTACCATTGTTCAAGCACGCCTTGAAGAGCTGGCGTGAGGTGCGGCGGACTTCTTTGCTGATTTTCATGGAGCCAAGATCGAAACCTGATTCAAATTAGAGCGAGATCTGAGCAGCAGTCTCTTGATTGATGCGATTTTGGTCCTCAGCATTGAGGACTTTCCCAGTAACGCGGCTAGTTGCATCAGAGACCATGCGACCAAATTCACGCTTGAGCTGGGACATGAGTTGCTCATGTTCAAGTTGTGCGGCTTCACGGGCTTTGGCGATAATTTGGCTAGCTTCGTGGATAGCTTCCTGTTGACGCTTTTCAGCAAGAGCTTTGGCGCTGTCGCCTGCCTCTTTGATCATGCGGCTAGCTTCATCATTGGCTTTATCGAGAAGCGCTTTGGCGTTTTTTTCAGCTTCAGCTAGATCGCGTGCGATTTTTTCGAGCTTAGCTTCGCCGTCAGCAATGCGTTGGCGGCGTTGTTCGAGTATGGCGAGGATGGGGCCAAAGGCGAACTTTTTCAAAATGCTATAGACAGTCACGAAGATCAGCACTTGGGCGATGAACTTCGGCAGGGAGAGACCAAATTTTCCCACAATTTCGTCCACCTGACCGGCTGCTAGCACCGGGGCCATTTTTGCAAACATGGGCGAGAGGAATTCCATAAACGAAGGTGAACGTGGAGAAAGAAAGCTAGCGATGAAATGGAAAATAAAGTGAAGCGGAGGCAGGCTGAGAAGTCCAGCCTGCCTCTCACAGGATGGGTCTTACTTGCTAACGAAGAAAGCAAGAATACCGAGACCTTCAGCAAGGGCCATGGCGATAATGCCTAGGGTCAGGATGTTACCAAAAGCGCCAGGGTTGCGACCGACAGCCTCCACAGCCTTGGAGCCGATGAGACCGACGCCAATAGCGGCACCAGCGCCACCGACGGCTTGAGTGATGTTTCCAGCGATACCGCCAGCAGCAGGTGCCACGTCAACGGCCATAGTCATGATTTCAGTGATCATAGGATTGTGTTGTTAGGTTTGTTGTTTTGTCCACACCCACACGTTGCGCATGGTCATGAGGGCAAAGGCTTTTCGGAATCAGTGATGGTGGTCCCCCTCTTCGTGACCGTGGTCATCATGGGCCGTAGAGAGTTGAATATAAACGGAACACAAAAGGGTGAATACGATGGCCTGAAGTAGGCCCACCAGCAGCTCCATGAAGTAGAAGGGGAAGGGGAACAGCACGCTACCGATCATGCTCCATGGCTGGCCAGCTTTGTCTAGCAGACTGCCCAGCGTGTGGAGCACGCTCTCGCCTGCAAAGATATTACCGTAAAGACGAACGGAGAGCGTCATGGGGCGCAAAACGATGGAGACGATTTCAATGACCCCAACAAATAGAAACACGGCACCCACGACCATGCCCATCAGACCTTTCAGGCCACCTTTTGGGCCAAAAGTGTGAACGATGAATCCCCATACCCCAACTTCTTTGATGGTAAGAACAAGCCAAACCACGAAAGCTGATACGGCCAGAGCAAGAGTCGCATTCAGATCTGCGGTAGGCGGACGCAGGAGAGGGAAGTGCGCTTCAAAGCTGCGATCACTAGGCGGATTCTGCACATCAAAACCGATCGTGCCGACGCCAGGGATGAGACCGAACCAATTCGAGATGAGGATATAGATGAACAGGGTTCCGAGCAAAGGGAAGGCGAGTTTCGCCTGTTTAGCGCCCACAATGCTTTCCACCCGGTTGTAGAGAAACTCGACAATAAATTCAAACATGTTCTGGGCCTTGTGAGGCACGAGAGTCATGTTGGTCGTCGCTTTTTTGGAGAAGAAAAAAACAATGCCGAGCACGCAGAGGGCAACGATGACCGAATTGGTCAGGAAGCCGTAGAGGCCGAATTCTGTAGCCTTCGGGCTCACATTCGCGAGCAGCGGCGAAATGAATTCAGCGGTGAAAGGCAAAGCCATACGATAGAGAGGGTCGGGAGGGTTGTGGAGCCGGGTTTTTAACCTTTTGGCAGGGAGAGGCAAGCTCTATTTGTGAAAAATTTCACAAAGTCGTCCAAGCCTTGATTTTAGAGGCTTCTAGAATCATTCGGCCCCGGCTTTTGGTTGGGCTTCAAGCTGCAACCACAGGTGCTTCCGCAGGCTTTTTTTCCCGTGCGGCGGCTGCCCCAGATGAAGGCAAGGA
>JAIWOJ010000042.1 GCA_020216965.1 Prosthecobacter sp. | reverse complement strand
CCAGGCTGCGGAAGTGATTTCTGCGGTTTTCTGCGTAGTATTTGCGTGAAGGGGATGTCGCCACGGCGAGGTCTGATTCCGCTTGGCTGAGTTGTTCGTCTAGCCCCCTGAGGTCGTGGCGCATTTTTTCGATGGCTAGTCGTGCCTCTAGGAGCTTTTTCTCTTGCTGCTTGGCAGCGATCTCATCCAGCGCAGGGGGAAGGCTTGTCTTTGCCTGAGGTGGTTGATGAATAGGTTTTGATGCTGGCGGTGCAGCTTCCGCAAGAGCTCCAGGACGTAGGCGATCCTTGAGGTTGGCGGGCAGTAGCTTGGCTGGCACACGGCGGATGCCCTGGCTGTGACGGATAACGACTTCATCTTCTAATACCTGCTGAATGATGGCTTCCTGGAGACTGCTGCCATCGTTGAGGGTCAGTTCTGGCAGTGTCATGCCTACGGTTTCTCGCCGCACTTTTTCGATGGCTTGGCGTAGGCGGTTCTGGATGTTGGGTAGGCGTTCTTTGACCTGCTTTAGCTCCGCCTCAAGACGTTCCTTTTCCTGTTTGAGTTTGGTGTTTTCTACCAGTAATCCGGCGACGGACTGGCGGATCTGTAGCTGCTTGGCGCGCTGCTGAAGCTGTCCCTCTATGCCGACGATGTTTTGCTTAGTGACATCCACTGAGGTTTGCAGGCTGGCGGTCTCTTGGTCCAGATAGATGGCATAGGTGCCGCCGATGACACCGATCAGTAGCAGTAGGTAAATCCAAGTTTTGGTTTCCATATTCAGAGCTTGCTATGGGTGGTGAGGTAGCTGCTGACTTCGGATTCCTGAGCTGCATTTTGTTGTTCAGCTTCAGCAATGTTCTTTTTGAGCTGTTGGATGTCCGAGCTCAGGCTGTTGTTTTCCTGAGTCAATTGGTTGACACGCCCCTCCGTTGCATTGGAGCCACCGGGTAAGGTGGCAGAAAGTTTATCCACCTCTGCTTGGAGGCGGGTGGATTCGGCCTGTTTCTGGGCTAGTTCAGCCTTGGCGGCTTCTAATTTGGCTCGCAATTCAGAGCGTTTGTCACAACTGGCCAGAGGGGCACCAAGAAAAAGTACGGCAAATAGGCAGATGCGAGGCATTTTCATCGGCATAGCCTAAGTAAAGACAGTGGAGGACTTCAAGAGTAAAATACGCTGTGCTCCACTCATGAGGCACGGCGACCAGCCCAGACCATAAGGCCAAGGCTGAGAACGACGCAGGGAAGGGCGAAGGTCGTGCTCCAAAAGATGATATTGTTTTGACGCTGAGTGAGCTGAATGCGGTAGTTGCTGCGTGGTTTGGGGGTAATGCCGATGAGTTTTTCCCGATTGAGTATCCAGTTGAGCCCGGCGGCAACAAAATCACGATTTACGGCTAATGCAGATTGTCGGTCGAGTAGGGCGGCATTGCCTACGATGACCATGCGGCAACTATCGACACGCAGGCGCTCGTCCGTGATGGTACCGCGTTCTACGCTGGCGGCCAGGAAGAGATCTCGGCGTGTATCCTCTTCATCGGCAACGGGGAGCTCCTCCAGGTAGTTTTTCTCTCCCCAATAGCGGGCAGTGGCACCGATGAGGGGATGCACGGTGATGTTTTGATTTTTTAGATAATCGTCTTCAAAGCGCAGTTCGAGGGATTCTGTTTGCCCAGGCAGGGTGGTCGTGCTGGCGGCTAGATGGCGGGTGATGGTGGATTCGTTGTCAAAAACGGCCTGGACGGAGAACTCTTTGCGCACGCCGGAGCTGGTGCTTTCTGCGTATAAGACGCGGTCGCCACGCGGTCTCACGCCATTGAGGGCGAGAAAGGCGGCAAGCCGTGGGGTTTCACCGGCGGGATCAAGCAGCACGAGAAGCCCGGCGCGTGCCCGCGCCCAGTAATTTTTGAGGAGGTCCACTTCACGCTCAGAGAGATCGTAGCGCAGACCGGCCAGGATGATGCCATCCGCGTCTTGAGGGATGGCGGTGACTTCGGAGAGGTTGATGGGGAAAAGCTGGAAATTTTGTGCTCGGCCAAGCTCGCCGAGAGCGGCCATGGCCTCGAGCAAGGCGATCTCTGTGCGAGCGCCCTTGCCGACGACGATGTAAAATTTACGCTCATCTCCGTCCACGACGTTGATGAGGGCGGAGGTGACGGCATCTTCGCCGCGGTATTCTTTGATGGCGCGCTGAGTTTCAGTGCCTTTTTCACGAATGACCAGTTCTTCCTCAGTAATAAAACGGACACGCTTTCCACAGCGGATGACGACGCCGCCTTGATCGAGGGCGAGGCCAGTTTCGGTTTTGAGCGTCTCCGCACGCTCAATGTCACGGAGGGGGTCGATGCTGCGGACTTTCACACGGCCACGGCCATTGAGGCGGTATTCTTCTAGCAAGGTTTGGGTTTCGCCAAAGAGGGGGGCATCACGCGGGATGATGTTTGCGATGAAGACGTCTTTGGTGAGTTTATCTAGATAGTTCAGCGTGGCGGTGCTGAGGGTAAAGCGTTGCTGAGGGCTGAGATCCCAGCGGGTATGGTAGCGGTAGCTGATGCGATTGACCCCGAAAAAGAGACCGAACACCAGGCAGATCTGCAGGGCAACATTGAGACCGATGCTCCAACGCTTGGGCATCGCGGGGGCTGTCTGGGGAGATGGATCTGGGGTGTCGGGCATTCGGGGATCCTGTTTTTTCTGCCAACTATAGAGGGTTCAGGGCTTCCAGCGCCGAAACTCGACCACCTGGTGGGTAAAGGCGAGGAAGAGGAGGGCTAGGCTGGTATAATAGACCAAGGGCCGTGTGTCGATGAGCCCGCTCGTGAAGGTGCGGATGTGCTCCATGCTGGCAAAGTAGTTGATGATGTCCACAAAGGTCTCCGAGACTTTGCGGCCCAGCACCATGATGAAGAGGCCACCCAAGAAATGGAGGAGGCTAAAGGTGAAGGAAATGACGGCAGCAATGATCTGATTTGAGGTGAGGGAAGAGGCGAAGCAGCCTACGGCTAGATTAAAACAGCCCATGGCCAGGAGGATGAGGAAACTGCCCGTGAGTGATCCTGGGGGAATGATCACCTGCCCAGCGGTGATCCAATCTACGATTTTGAAATTGAACCAAGTGGGCATCCAAAGGACGGAATACACAAGGACAGCGGCGAGGTATTTCGAGAGCACGACCTGCCAAGTGCGCACGGGGGTGGTAAAGAGTGTCTCAAAAGTGCCCATCTTTTTTTCTTCAGCAAAGAGGCGCATCGTCAGCAGCGGGAAGACGAAGAAATAAGAAAGCCAAAACCAGTTGGGCTGAAATATCCACTGCACGATGCTGCCCTCGCTGGGGCCACGCTCTAGAATGGAAAGTGCAGCGCGTAGGGAGTAGCCACTGAGCACCATCACGAGCGCTAGCACTACATAGGCCACGGGTGAGACAAAGAAGGCCCGCAGTTCTTTCTTGAGTAAGATCCAGAGGATGCGCATGGGGGCGGGGGCGAATGCTGACAAGGGTTTACCGGGCGAGGTCGGAGGCAGCTAGCTCGACAAAGACATCCTCCAGGGTCGGCATCTGTCGGTATATTTCACGGACCTTCCACTGCTGAGCAGTGGCTAGCTCCATGACGGCTTCTCGCACATCTTGGCGGGCTTCGACGCGGAGGCTGATCTTTTTCCAACCGCCGTCTTCATGGTCTAGGGTTGCTTTGCGGATGTTGGGCAGTGCTTCCAGCTTTGCCAGCAGGGCTTTGTCTGCCGCCTGGACCTCTATTTGCACGAGGGTGGCTGCGCGCAGCCTGCGGGTGAGCATTTCGGGTGTGTCGTGGGCAAGCAAGCGGCCCTGATGGATCATCAGCACACGATCACAGACGGCTTCGACTTCTTGGAGAATGTGGGTGGATAGCAGGATCGTGTGGGTGGGCTTCAGGCCAAGCAAGATTTCACGCACCTGGCGGATCTGCATAGGGTCAAGGCCGTTGGTCGGTTCATCCAGGATCAGAAGAGGCGGCTTGTGCAGGAGAGCATCAGCCAGAGCCACGCGTTGGCGATAGCCCTTCGATAGATGGCCGATGAGCCGACGCCGCACATCAGCGATCATGCAGAGGTCCATCACCTCGGCCAAGCGTTGGCTGAGAGCGCGCCCGCTGAGACCTTTCAGTTCTGCCCGAAAGCGCAGATACTCTTTGACCCGCATCTCCGTGTAAAGGGGTGCTGTTTCAGGCATGTAGCCGATGCTGCGCCTGACTTCGAGGGACTGGTGAAAAACATCATACCCATTGACTGTGGCGCGCCCACGGGTGGGGGGCATGTAGCCAGACAAAATGCGCATGGTGGTGGACTTCCCAGCCCCATTCGGGCCCAGGAAGCCGACGATCTGCCCAGGCTCGATGTGGAAAGTCAGTCCGTCCACAGCAAGTCGCCCGGCATACTGCTTGGTGAGATCCTGGACGTCAATCATGCGGGAGATGGGGCGGCTTGAAATAAGATTAGCGAACTAAAGCCGTAGCCGGGAGTCAAGGCAACCCCAGACACCCAGTGGTGCAGATTCTTCACTGCCCAATTTTGAGACGACTTTATTGTGGGCTGAAAACCTCTAGCGAAAGGCAGCTACAGGGACCGCCCCTGGCTTCACTGATAGGGGACGCGGAAGATTTCGCCCGTGTCGGGATCTTTCGCTTTGGAGCCGGGTCGCAGCCCTTCGACGCTGATGACTTTTTTGCCATCTCTCGGGCTAAAAACATAGCCCGGCTTCCCTGGGACAGGCCGTGCAAAGGGCACATCGCTAGGGGGTGGGGTGGGCGCAGGTGTGGATACGGGGGGCTGAGTCGGTGCCGGGGCAGGGGGGTAGCTGGGGGTAGGGGGCGTCACCGTGAGACCGGGATCCACCCCTGGGGCAGATGGCAAATTGGCGGGCGGTGTCAAATTCGCCCCAGGTGGCAAAGTGCGGGGATCAATACCAGCAGCGGCAGCCGCTGCGGCCATATTTGGGTCCACGACTTGACCAGGGGCGGGTGCGATGGGCTCGACATACCGGCTGGGTTCACCGTACCGTGGGGGCTGGTCGAGATTACGACCACCACGCCCAGCAAAGGGGCGCGGCTGTGGCTGAGACTGGCAGGCCACACAGAGGGTGGCAGCCGTCAAGAGAAGGGCGGGGCGTAGTGAGAGGAGCATCGGCGGAGGCTGGGGGACAGAGCTTGCTGACAGACCTGAGGAAAATCAACTGTTCACGCGCATCGGCATCAGCACATAGAGGAAATTGGTGCCAGTGCGTAGCACCCCAGGGCTGATTTCATCAATCAAATGGAGGGTGACCTCATCCGTTGTCAGGTTACGCAGCGGAGCCATGGTGAACTCTGGGTTGAAGGCGATCGTGATCGGAGCACCTTTGTAGTTGATCACGATGGTTTCGCGGGCTTCACCGATATCTGGGCTGCTAGCGATGATCTCCACCTGGCCCTCAGTGAACTGAAATTTGACGGAGTTTGATTTATCACTCGCTAGCAGGGACACGCGCCCGATGGCGCGTAGGAAGGGCTCGCGCTCAAGCACAATGCGTTCCTTGGCTTCACCTGGGATGACTTGGCGGTAGTTTGGGTAGTTGCCATCGATCAACTTGCTGATGAGCAGGCTGCTGCCCAGGTCAAAACCGACCTGACTGCCGGTGACACGGATGACCACATCCCCATTATCCCCGCAGAGGCGTGCCAACTCATTCACCGCTTTGGTCGGCACGATGATGTCCACCTCTTGGCTCTGAGGAAATTCTACATCCTGCTCCACCATGGCGAGGCGGCGCCCGTCGGTAGCCACCATGGTCAGGGCATTGTTTTTGAAGGAGAAAAGGATGCCGTTGAGCACATAGCGTGTCTCATCCGTGGAGATCGCGTAAGACGTGCGGCGTAAGCAATCGCGCATCACCGCCTGGGGCAGCACAAACTCACGGGCATCATCAAAGCGGGGCAGAGCCGGAAATTCTTCACTGGTGAGACCGACTACCTTGAAGAAAGAGGGGCCACTGCGGATGGATGCGTAATTTTTCTCATCCACGCTGATGAGAATCTCGTCAGATGGCAGTTCGCGCACGATGGTGGCGAGCCTGCGGGCGGGTAGCGTCGTGGCACCCTCTTCCTCCACTTCGGCAGGCACGGTGCAGGTGACACCTACGTCCAGGTCAGTCGTTGTAAGTTCCAGCACGCCATCCTTGGCCCGTAGGAGCACATTGGACAGGATGGCCAGGGTAGTGCGTGCGCTGACGACGTGCTGCACCTGATTGATGGCCTGCTGGAGGGATTCCTTACTGATTGTGAACTTCATAAAGTGGGCACCCGCGCGGCGGGATGAACGCGCCTTTTTAGCCAGTAGCCATCCCAGTGGCAAGGAGTTTGGCGGGGAAATTGGCCGCTCCCTGGCACTGCCTAGTGCGTGGATCCTGAAGTTCCTGCAGGCCGGAGTATTTGCATTCTAGGGCACGACGGGATCGGGCTTGAGCGAAATTCAGAGCTTACTCCCTCAGAAATCTTGCCCGCCGTTTCTGGAAGGTGGCCTCTTCGGCTGCCCAGGTCTGGGCGATGGTGCGCCAGTCACGCCCAGCGCGGATGGCCTCTAGGGTGGCGCGGTGGTTTAGCAGGGTGCCCACTTTTTCCAGGGCGAAATCTTTGGGATACAGCCGCTGGAGCACGCAGGCGATGGCGATGCCGCTGGCTACCGGCCGCATTGCCTGCCGGTCTGTGATCCGTAGGCGCACGCCGTCACAGTCCTGGTCCTTAAAAACGCTGGCCGCGGGGCGGAAGCGCACGGGGGTGAAGCGTAGGCCGGGCAGCCCTAGCTTGTTCAGCTCGTGGGCGAGTCTGAGGTCATCTGCATAAGGCGCACCGAGCACTTGGAATGGTGTGTCTGTGCCGCGGCCGACGCTGATGCTAAACTCAAGCAGCCCTACTCCAGGGTAAAGCAGTGCTGCCTCCAGGCAGCGCATGTTGGGGGATGGATTTTGCCAGGGCAGCCCTGTTTCGTCCTGGACCTGGCTACGCCGCCACCCTGTGCAGGGGATGACCTTCAAATCTGCGCCGATCTTGCGCTCGACGTTCATCATCTGTGCTAGCTCCCCCACCGTCATGCCATGGCGGATGGGGATGGCGTGGGTGGCCGTGAATTTTTCCTCGTCGAGCAGGGTGGGCCCCTCCACTGCCTCCCCGCCGATCGGGTTCGGGCGATCGAGGACGAAGATCGTTTTTCCTGCCTTTGCGGCTGCCTCCAGGCACAGGCGTAGGGTAGAGATGTAGGTGTAAAAGCGGCACCCGATGTCCTGGATGTCAAAAACCAGGGCGTCTAGCTCTGCCAGTTGAGCTGGTCGGGGAGCACGGTGCTCGCCGTAAAGGCTAAAAACGGGCAGACCGGTCTTCCCATCTTTCCCATCCTGGATTTTCTCTTGATCCAATTCCCCACGGATGCCGTGCTCTGGGCTGAAGAGAGCCTTCAGGGTCACTCCTTGAGCGCTATGCAGTAGGTCGATGGTGCTTTTACGCCGTGCATTCATGCCTGTGTGATTGGTGATGAGCCCCACGCGCAGCCCTTTCAGCCGCGCAAAGCCCTCTTGCTCCAGAACGTCGATACCGTTGAGCGCGGTCGGCACTTCCCCTTCTGCGCGCGGGGCTAGCGCGTCTGCGACTTGGCTGAAATCAAAGCCTGGGATGCAGCGTGCTGCGGCCGTGCCTACGGACTCATACAGCTCACGCACACTGCCGCCGCCGTCTGGGTGCAGCCTGGAGCTGAGGAAGACCACAAAACTGCGTGAGGCGGGGTCAATCCACAAACTCGTGCCTGTGAAGCCTGTGTGCCCAAAAGAGCCTAGCGGAAAGATCTGCCCACGCGGGCGGCTGTAGGCAGAATCAATGTCCCAGCCCAGGCCGCGCCGTTCTTGGATGGTGGCTGCAGTCTGCACCTGGCGCATCAGCAGTACGGTTTCTGGGCGCAGCACCCGAACTCCATCCAGACTGCCACCCTCTAGGATCATGCGGGCGTAGCGCGCTAGGTCTGCTGCCGTGGTAAAGAGGCCCGCGTGGCCGGCCACGCCGCCCATGCGACGGCAGGTGGGATCGTGCACCACGCCATCAAGCATCCGGCCATTTTCATCTCTCTCGGTGGGTGCGATCCTGGCGCGCCAGTCAGCAGGTGGGTTAAAGCGCGTCGAGGCCATCTTCAGCGGCTTGAAAATGCGCTCCGTAGCTAGCGTATCCAGGCTTTTGCCAGACACACGCCGCACCACCTCCCCTAGCAGGATAAAATTGATATCACTATAGCGGAAAAAGCTTTCAGGTGGGGCGTCTGGCACGCTGGCTAAAGCCAGTCGGATACCTTCTGCATAGCCCTTCCAGGGTGGGTCTTTCGGGATGCCTGGTTTGAGCCCTGAGGTGTGGGTCAGTAGGTCGCGCAGGCGCACTTTTTCACGCCCCTCACCGGTGAATTCTGGCAAATAGCGAGACACGGCTTCATCGATCTCTAGCCGCCCCTCCTCTGCCAGCATGAGCACGCATGGCGTCGTGGCCACGACCTTGGTCAGAGAGGCCGCATCAAAGACCGTATCCAGCGTCATGCCCTCCCGCACCGGCACGAGCTCTCTTGCTCCCAAGACGACCGTGTGGGCTTGCCCTGCGTGCTCTAGCCACAGCACAGCGCCTGCTGGGCTGCGGCGTGCGACTGCATCCGCGAGTATTTTTTCCAAAGCGCTAAGCCCGCTCGGATCAAAACCCTGCGCGTAGGCTAGGGCTGCTGTGAGCAGCAGGCAGGGCAGGAGAGCGTGCTTCAACATGATGGCTGATCCTAGGCGGGGCTATGCGGCTTTGGCAAGTCGTCCTCCAGCTTCGGGATTTTGGAGTGAGCTGCCAAAAAATTGACGGATTTTGCGCATCACCACATCTCAAGATTGCCATGAAAGCCCTGCTCACGACCCTGCTGTTATTTTCTCTCCTATCGCTGTCCACGCTGCAGGCGGCACTGCCTGGAGAGCTAGATCCCACCTTTGCCACAGGCTCTGGCATCAACGGGGAGGTGTATGCCATCGCAAGACAAAAAGACGGCCGCATCCTCATTGGTGGCAGCTTTACCTCCGTCCAGGGGGTGCCCAGAAAAAGCATCGCGCGGCTGATGAGCAATGGCGCGCTGGACCTGTCCTTTGACCCAGGGTCAGGCGCGAACAGCAACGTCCTTTCGCTCTTTCTCCAGCCTGACGGTAGGATCCTCATGGCGGGCAGCTTTCTGTCCTATGCAGGTTATTCCTGTGTCCGGCTGATAAGGCTTTTGCCTGACGGTGCGGTGGACCCCAGCTTTCAACTGACCGCAGGCCCAGACGGTGATGTCGCGGCCATCCGAGCCGACGCTAATGGTAAAATTTACATCGGTGGCAGCTTCCATGCTTTTGGGGCAGAGACGCGCAAGGGCGTGGCACGGCTGAATGCCAATGGAACTCTAGATAGTGG